>SUUD01000258.1 GCA_015062715.1 Olsenella sp.
TGAGCGACTCGAGGTCGTCGAGCGTCATCTCGAAGCCCTCCACGGGCACGGGAAGCACGGCGACGGTGACGGGGAGGTCGCCCTCGCGGCAGGCGAGCACGTCCTCGAAGGGCGTCTCCTCGAAGTGGGAGAAGCCGACGTGCGACAGGGCCTCGCGGGCGAGCTCCGCGCAGTCGCGGGCGTAGTCCCCCGTGACGGGCGTGGTTGCCTCCCAGCGCTCGGCGATCGCGGCGGTCGGGGTGGTGGTCGTGGTCTGGCTCATGGTGTGCCCCCTTCGGGTTCGTGAGGGTTGGCCCTTCCTTCCCTCGGACGGGGGCTACAGGGCAAGCGCCATCCCCGGGGCGCGCCCGTTTGCGGGCGGGGCGCGGCGCGCGCAGGGGATGGCGCGTCAGGCGACGGGAGGCGGCGCTAGGGGTGCCTGCCGCCTCGTAGGAGCCTGTGCCATGATGCCCCGGTCCGAGGGCCAGGCGGTGCCCCTGGGCACACGCCCCCGCGCTTTCGACGGCCCGGCGAGGATAGGGGATCCTCCTCCCATCCCCGGCGCAGCCGGGGTGTCGGAAGGGCGCGAGCGACGGCACGCCTGCGGGCCGCGGCAGCCGGTCCGGCTGACGGCGCATAGAATGGGTGGGTCGGTGCTTCTGTTCGGAGGGTCGTCGCAATGGGCAAGTGGGTCTACCAAGGGCAAATAGACGAGACCGTCGGCTGGTTTGTGAGGACCGCGCTGCCGGATGCGCAGCCGGGGTGGGAGGACCTGCCCTGGACCATCGAGGAGATGGGGGTGGACGACGACCGCGGCCGCTGGTGGACGATCGAGGTGGACGTCCCGACCTCCGTCGGGGGCATGGGCTGCTGGCTCCTCTTCCGCGTGGTCGAGCCCGGGGGCGAGGCGCGCGATGCGTTCGTCAGGGACGTCCACGCCGTCAGGTCGGGCCGCGGCGGGCACGAGTTCGACACCTACGTCTGGGACGACGGCGAGGGGATGTGGGTGACGGCGCCGGACGCCGGCCCAGACGCGTGACTCCGCCCCGGCCCCGCGCCGGGAGGGCTAGTCCCCGTCGGCCAGGTCGAGCTGCGCCTCGGCTTCGAGGATGGCGGCGAGCAGCTCCTGCGGGGTAACGCCGATGGCGCGGGCGTAGGCCGGCACCTCGGCTGCGTCCAAGGCGCGCCTTCCGCCCTCGATCTTGCTGACGAGGGGCCGCATGAAGCCCATGGCCTCCGCGACCTCCTCCTGCCTGATGCCGTTGCCGGCGCGCACGGACGCCAGCCACCTGCCGAGCAGGCGGTTCATCTCCTGGTTCCTCTGCTTGCGCTGGCTGCTAGTCTCCATGGGCGAGATGGTACACGATTCCCGCGGGGGTTCCGTAGCGGAACGTGGGTGGGAGCTCGTGGCGCGCGTGGTCATCGGGCGGCGCGGTCGGGACCCCCGGCCGGATCGCCGCCCTCCTCGTGCGGCTCGTTGCTCTCGACCCAGGCCGCGACCTCGTCGACGAACGAGTGTCCCTCCTCGACCCACGAGCACCCGACGCTGTCGTAGAGCGCGTCGAGGATCTCGGCGACCGTCATCGTATGCTCCATGTGTCCTCCTTCCCTCGCCCCTCCAGCGAGGGATTGTCGTTTCCCGTCGCGATGATTCCAAACCGGGGAGGGTGGGCGGGAGTCCCTTGGCCGCCGCGCTCCGCGCGGGCGGACCCCTCCCGCCCGCGAGCGGTAGGTGTCCCTGCTCGCGGGCGGGCCTGCCCGCGGGGCTTGGCCGCGGGCGCGCTTCCGCAGGTGGTCCATGGTTTCCACACAAATGGGCGGGGCCTTCGGCCCCGCCCGGGACGGCCCTGCGACGCAGGTGGCGCTACCACTCCCAGCAGAAGGCCGAGACGAGGTGCCGCATGCGCGCGGTGCGCTCGGAGATGATGTCGAGCGCGACGACGTCGCAGCGGACGCAGGGCAGGGTGAGGTTGTGCGCGAGGTACAGGAGGGCCATGAGCTTGAGGTGCGTCCTCCGGGCATCGTCGACCGAGAGCTCGGGCACCTCCCCCGGGTCGGCGCCGTACCTGAGGCGGGGGTCGACCTCCACGAGGACGACCCCGCCACACGTGTCGTCCGGGTCGCCCTGCTCCTTGCGCGCGACGATGGCGGAGCCCATCTGGCACTCCCAGCACGCGTCGATCAGCTCGTACCCGCGCCTCTCGAGGTAGCTGGCGACGATGCGCCTGCCCTCGGCTGCGACGTCGTCCTCGTCGTAGGAGGACAGCAGCCTGCCGTCCGACCCCCTGGCCCCGCCAAAGGGGTCATCGGCCGTCGCCGCCACGTCGTAGGACTCTCTCTTAGCTTCCACTTCCGCTCCCTTCCGTCGCGGGGCAGCCCCATCGCGCCCCACGCCGGCACATGCCGCAAGGACCCTCCCCGAGCGCGCGTGACCTTGGCGGGCGGGGCGCCCGCGCGCGAGGGAGGGGCCGTCACCGGGCGGGAAGAGGTGCTTGCCCGGTGTGCGAGGATGCCGGCGTGGGGCGCACCACCTGCGCCGGAGGGGCCCACGCGCCCCGACGGCGCCTCAACGGGAGCCATGGGGCCCCTCCCCCATGGCGACGCGCACCCTGGGCCGCGGGCCGCC
>SUUD01000051.1 GCA_015062715.1 Olsenella sp.
ACCGTCCCCCATGTCACCATCACCACCCGTCCCCCATGCCACCAAAACCTGACAGGCGGAACCGTCCCCGATGTCACCATCGGCCCGGCGCGCTACCAGTCGAAGCCCTCGCGGTCGGCAAAGGCCTTTGCGGCGTCGACGAAGCCCGGCTGGGACGATGCCCAGTTGATGAAGTCGGGCGAGTCCACCACGATGGGGTCTGCCTCGTGGACGGCGAGCACCGCCTCCTCGAAGCTTCCGGGCTCGTACGTGGGGCGGTCGGGCAGGTACGACTCGACAAAGATGGGGCGCAGGAGGGCATAGGCGCCACCGCGGCACTGCGTGGCCAGGCCCATGAGGGCGCGGCGCGCGGCGGGGAGCCGGTCGAGCTTGTAGAGCAGCAAGGCGTTGCCCAGGTAGTACCAGGCATCCTCCTCGTGGCGCCGCGCGATGAGGTAGAAGCGGTCCTCGTTCTCCAGGCGCACGCAGGCAAGCGCAAGCGTCTGGTGCGCGCCCAGCTCGTCGCCGGGGCACAGCTCGAGGAGCTCCTCGCAGACGCCGATGGCCATGGCGTAGCGGGCGGTCTCCATGAACATGCGCGCAATGGCGGCCATGAGGCGCAGGCGGGGGCGCAGGAAGACGTCGTCCCAGGCGGACCCGCCCATCATGACGTCCATGGACGGCATCAGCATCTCCAGGCCGTCATCGATGTCGAGGAGCTCCGAGAGGATCTCGTCGGGGCCAAGCGAGGACATGAGGACGGCGATGGTCCGCGCGTCCAGGCATGCCGGGCACTCCTCGCCGATGCGCCTGCACGTCTCGGCCATGGACTGGCGGCGCTCCTCGGCATGGGCGGCGTAGGCGTCGTCGTCGAGCAGGTCATCGTTGCCGAGGTCGCGCTCGAAGCGCGCGATGGCGTCGGCAAGCTCGAGGAACGCCTTCTCCTCGGGGTGCGTCGCGAAGGACTCGGGGTCCTTCGTGACGGCGGCGAGCAGCTCGACGAAGCCCTGGTCGGACAGCTTGCCGTGCGCCTGCTCGTGCCTGCGGGCGCACCTGAGGTACAGCTCGTCAAAGGCCCTCATCGCGCACCTCCGCTGCGGGCGGCGTCATAGGCGGCGTCGGCGCGGGCGCCTGCCACGACGTCCTCCTGCGACGCGATCCAGCCGCCCAGGGGGCCGCGCTCCTCGGTGTAGCGCCCCTCCTGAAGGAGGACCGCCCCCTCGCTCACGGCGAGGATGAGCTCGTCCTCGCTGAAGGGTGCGCAGGCAAGCCGCGAGAACACGCCGTCGACCAGCTCGTCCTGGCGGGAGAGGGCAAGGGCGGCGTGCGGGTAGGTGTCGATGAGGGTCGCGATGTGCTTGCGGGCGTCGTCGAAGTCACGGCGCTTGTACGCGAGCGCGAGGCGCGCGAGCAGCAGCCAGGCGTCCTCGCGGGCGCCGCCAATCGTGCGCGCACGCTTGGCGACCGACTCGATTCCCGCGGCATCCTCGAGCTTCGCATAGGCGTAGGCGCAGGTGAAGCGGGCGTCGGAGGTGTCGTTCGGGTCGAGCTCGAGCAGCTGCTCGGAGAGCTCGACGGCCTTGCGATAGCGGCCGCACACCAGCGCCTTGGTCGCCTGGGTGGAAAGCCAGCGCAGGTAGGGGCGCATGGCGAGCTCGCCGGCAAGCGTCGCCTGCTCGCCGGTGGGCAGCTCGGAGGTCGCCTCGCGGCGCCAGCGCTCGCAGTCGCGGCGCACGCGCTCCGACCCGTCGGTGAGGAAGCGGTAGTAGCCCTCGAAGCCCTGGCTGCGGGCGGCCGCGAGCATGCGGCGGGCGTCGTGGCACGAGCTGTCGAGCTCGATGGCCTCCTCGAGCTTCTCCTCGGCATCGTGCACGAGGCGATCGACCGCCTCGTCGGGGGCGAAGGGCAGCTCGTAGTCGATGAGGACGGTCGCCTCGGCGACCAAGTGGAACGCGCGGTCCGCATCGGACTGCGGCAGGGCGTCGCGGTTCTGGGCGTAGCGGCGGCCAAACCCCGCGTAGGCGCGGGCCGTCGAGAAGGCGTCGAGGTCGTTGACCGTGCGCGCGAAGCGCAGGCCCAGCCGCTGGTAGTCCTCGAAGCGAGGGTCGTACGACATGGCTCACGCCTCCCTTCCGCCGAGCTCGATGATCGCAGAGGTGAACACGTCGCCGTCAGGCTCCATGGGAAGGAACTCGTCACCCACGTGCTGGCGCGTCTCGTCGCCCTTGGCGAGCAGGCACACGAGCCAGTCCTCGCCCGACGCGAGGGCCAGGCGTACGACCTCGCGGATTGCCTCGGTGCGGTCGGGGATGACCAGGTAGTCCTGGCCGGCGGGCGTGTTGGCCGCCATCTCCGCGCAGATGTCCTCGACGCGCTCGTGGGCGGGGTCCTCGGCGGTGTAGACGAGCAGGTCGGCCCATTTGGCGGCCTCGTCGGGGAGCTCCCGGCGCCGCTCCTGTGCCTTGTCGCCCGGCGCGCCCATGACGACGGCGATCCTCCTGCCGGGGAACTCCGTGGTCACCGACGAGAAGAAGCGCTGGTAGGAGAGGCGGTTGTGGGCATAGTCGACGATGCCGAGCACGTGCTCGGTGCTCGAGCGGAGCAGCTCCATGCGGCCGGGGACGGAGCAGCGCAGCAGTCCCTCGCGCACCTGGTCCTGCGGTATCCCCAGCACCTCGCACAGGGCGATGGCGCACAGGGCGTTGTCGACGTTGAACAGGCCCGCCATGCCGACGCTCACCTTGGCGGTCCAGCTGGGGGTGTGCGCGACGAAGTCGGTGAAGCCGAAGCCCGGCTCGATGCCCTCGGCCCACACGTCCGCGTCGTGGCGCGTGGCCGAGAAGGTCAGGAGGCGCCCGCAGCGCGCGGCCGCGTCCATGACCCGGTCGAGCAGCTCGGTGTCGAGGTTCACGACGGCGACCTCGGTGTGGTCGAAGATGCGCAGCTTAGAGGTGAAGTAGTCCTCGAAGTCGGGGTGCTCGACGGGGGAGATGTGGTCGCGGCCGATGTTGAGGAAGGCGCCGGCGGCGAGGTGCAGCCCATCCACGCGGCCATACTTGAGGCCGTGGCTCGAGACCTCCATGACCATGGGCACGTGGTGGGAGTCGCGTGCGTTGGCCAGGTGGCGCCACAGGTCGGGGGCCTCGGGGGTGGTGTTGTGGCTCTCCTCGCGCTCGATGCCGTCGTAGGTCTCGATCGAGCCAATGACGGATGCGCGGGAGTACGGCTCGCCGGCGTCGATGATGGAGCGCAGCATGTAGGCGACCGTCGACTTTCCCTTGGTGCCGGTCATGCCGATGACGTCGATGTCGAGGTCGGGATGACCGAACGCCTCGGCCGAGACGACCGACATGGCGCGGCGCACGTCGCTCACGACAAGGGCCGGCACCTCGTCGGCGATGGGGGCGAGTCCCTCTGCCGCGGTCTCGTCGCAGAGGTAGGCGACGGCCCCGGCCTCAAGGGCGCCCTCGAGGTAGGCAGGCCGGAAGGCCGCGCCCTTGCAGCAGAATACGTCGCCCGCCCGCACGGCGCGCGAGTCGCAGGCCGCCCCGGTGATGGGAAGGTCGTCGTGGGCGGGGGTGCTGGCCACCAGGATGCCCTCGTCGGAGAGCAGCCTCGCAAGCGTGCCGAAGCTGGTGGCGTGGGTGGTGTTCTCGTTCGTGTCCATGCCGTTCAGTATACGAGTGTCGGCGCGTGGCCGGTGCGGTCACGTCCCCGCCTGTGATAAGATGCACACGCTCGTGCGGGCGATTGGCGCAGGGGCTAGCGCAGATCCCTTACAAGGATAAGGTCGGGGGTTCGAATCCCTCATCGCCCACCACCAGATGCCTTGGTCCCCTCCGTTTCTGCCTCGGGAGCGCTCTTCGAGAAAGCTCCCAGGTCAGGGACGGAGGGGACGTCCGTCAGGGGTACTCGTGTGGCAGGGGGCCTGGCGCCATCTTCCGCGTTTGCGCAGGGCCTTCACGCGTGCGTCGTACAATGATGCCTCACGCGACCATTCGAAAGGCGAGTAGCAATGCACACCTCAGACAAGCCCATCGGCGTCTTCGACTCGGGCCTCGGCGGGCTCACCGTCGCCCGGGCCATCGTAAGCTCGCTGCCCGACGAGAGCCTCTGCTACGTGGGCGACACCAAGCGCTGCCCCTATGGGCCCCGACCCCAGGAGGAGGTCCGCCTCTTCGTGAGGCAGGTCGGCGCCTGGCTCGAGCGACGCGACGTCAAGCTCATGGTCATCGCCTGCAACACGGCGACCGCGGCGGGCCTCGACGTCCTGCAGCGCTCCTTCGACATCCCGGTCATCGGCGTCATCGAGCCCGGGGCCCGCGCCGCCGTCCAGGCCACGCGGTCGCGGCGGGTGGGCGTGCTCGCGACCGAGGGCACCGTCGCGTCGGGCTCCTACGAGCGCGCCATCCACATGCTCGACGCCGGCGTCCGCGTTACGCAGGCCCCGGCGCCCGCCCTCGTCGACATCGTCGAGCGGGAGCTCGCCGAGGGCTCCCACCTGCACCAGGACTGGATGCGCAACCGCGAGATCTTCGACACGCCCGAGGTGCGCTCCGCGGTCGCCCGGTGCGTCGAGCCGCTCCTGGGCAAGGGCATCGACACGGTGGTCCTCGGCTGCACGCACTTTCCGCTGCTCGCCCGCCAGATTCGCGAGGCCATGGGCGGCGACGTGCGCATCGTGAGCTCGGCGGAGGAGACCTGCCGCGAGGTCCGCGAGATCCTCGAGCGCAGGGAGGAGCTCTCCAACCCCGAGAGCGTCGAGCGCGGCGTGGGCGACGAGCCCAGCTACCGCTTCGCGACCACCTCCGACGACATCACGTCGTTCGCGGTCGCGGGGCGCTTCATCTTCGGCCACCAGCTCGACTCCGTGGAGCACATCTCGCTCGAGGAGCTCGACTCCCTGGTCGCCACCCCCAAGGACTACCAGATTGCGGAGGACTAGCACCATGGCAGAGAGCTATGCGCGCGAGCGCTCGTTCGGTCGCGCCGAGGACGAGATGAGGCCGGTCACGCTCACCCGGGACGTCATGAAGAACGCCCTCGGGTCGTGCCTGGCGGAGTTTGGCGACACGCGCGTCCTGTGCTGCGCCACCATCGAGGACTCGGTTCCCGGCTGGCGCAAGAACGCCCATGCCGGCTGGGTCACCGCCGAGTACGCCATGCTCCCCGCGTCCACCTCGGTCCGCTCCAAGCGCGAGCAGAACGGGCGCAAGGGCCGTTCCATGGAGATCGAGCGCCTCATCGGCCGAAGCCTGCGCACCGTGGTCAACCTGCGTGCCCTGGGCGAGGTCACCGTGACCGTGGACTGCGACGTCATACAGGCGGACGGCGGCACGCGCACCGCATCGGTCACCGGCGCCTGGGTGGCCCTGCACGACGCCCTCAAGCGCTGGGTCGAGGCCGGGCGCATCCCGCGCCTGCCGCTCACGGGCCAGGTGGCGGCCATCTCGATGGGCATGGTCGACGGCAGGCTCCTGCTCGACCTCGACTACCCCGAGGACAGCCACGCCGAGGTCGACATGAACCTCGTGGGCACGGCCGACGGCGGCATCGTCGAGGTCCAGGGCACGGGCGAGCGCGTCCCCTTCGACCGCGCACGGCTCGACGCCCTGCTCGACCTGGGACAGAAGGGCATCGCCCGGCTGGTAGAGCTCCAGCGCGAGGTCACCTGCTTCGGGGCCTAGGCCCGCAACCACAAAAGTGGGACACCCTACCCGGAGGATTTGTCCCATTTTGGGACACCCAGCCCGGAGGATTTGTCCCACTTTGCTTGATAGGAGTGACATGGATATCACGGCCACCTGCGACCCCGCCAAGACCGTCGTCGTCGCGACGGGCAACGCCCACAAGCTCACCGAGATTCGTGCCATCCTCGGCGCGGCCATGCCCCAGATGACCTTCGTCGCCCTGGGCGAGCTGGGCGACTTCCCCGACCCCGTCGAGGATGGCGACACCTTTGCCGCGAACGCCCTCATCAAGGCCCGCGCCGCCCTGGAGTGCACGGGCCTGGCCATGGCGGTGGCCGATGACTCGGGCCTCGTGGTTGACGCGCTGGGCGGCGAGCCCGGCGTCTTCTCCGCGCGCTGGGCCGGCGAGCACGGCAATGACGACGCCAACAACGACAAGCTCGAGCGGCTCATGGCCGACGTCCCGGACGAACGGCGTACGGCGCGGTTCCACTCGACCGTGGCCCTGGCCTATGCGGACGGCAGCTACCTGCTGGGCGACGGCGACTGCGAGGGGCGCATCGGCCACGAGCGCCGCGGCGACCACGGCTTTGGCTACGATCCGCTGTTCCTGCCCGATGACACGCCGGGCAAGACCATGGCCGAGCTCCTTCCCGACGAGAAGAATGCCATCTCGCACCGCTTCCACGCGCTCTCGGACCTCGCCGCCCAGCTCGGCTAGAAACCTGACAAACGGAACCGTCCCCAATGTCACCAATGATGTCAGGTTCAAGAAACCTGACAAACAGAACCGTCCCCAATGTCACCAATCACCCAATGTCACCAATGGGCGCTACTCCAGCACCACCAGGTCGTGCGGGTAGCGGTTGATGACCTCGCACCCGTCCTCGGTCACGATGACGAGGTCCTCGATGCGCACGCCCACGTCGCCCTCCAGGTAGATGCCCGGCTCGATCGAGAAGCACATCCCGGGCTCGACCGGCTCGTGGTGTGCCGAGGACACGTCTCCCGGCTCGTGGTCGACCAGGCCGATCTGGTGGCCTAGGCGGTGCGTGAAGAACTCGCCCCAGCCCGCATCCTCGATGACCGAGCGTGCGGCACGGTCGATGTCGCTGAAGAGGACGCCCGGCGCGACCAGCGCCTCGGCGGCCTCGTTGGCGGCGCGCACGCACTCGTAGACCGCGCGCTGGTGCTCGGTGGCCTCCTGCCAGAAGAAGGCGCGCGTCATGTCCGAGCAGTAGCCTCCCTGGCGGCAGCCCACGTCGAAGAGGACCACGTCGCTGCGGCGCAGGACGGTGTCGTCGAGCTCGTGGTGCGGGTCGGCGGCGTTGGCGCCAAAGCTCACGATGGGCGAGAACGAGAAGTCCTCCGCGCCCAGCGCGCGATAGCAGTCGAGGAGCCCCGAGGCGATCTCGCGCTCGGTCACGCCGTCGCGCACCTGCGACACGAGCCATTCCATGGCGCGGTCGTTGGTCGCCGACGCCTGGCGCATGAGCTCGAGCTCGCGGTCATCCTTGATCGAGCGCGCGCGGTCGACGGCGGGCGACCCCAGGCGGAAGTCGCTTGCGGCGCCTGCGTCCATGAGCGGCACGAGCCAGCGGGCGGCGAGCTCCTTGTCCACGCCGAGCGGCTCGCCGTGGCGGGTCACGCCCGCAACCAGCGCGACCGGGTCGTCCGTGTCCGAGAAGGCCACCACGCTGGCGACGGCGTCGCCCGGGGAGGGGAAGAGCCGGTTCGCGAAGAGCACGGGCTCGGCGTCGCGTGCCAGATAGAGGCCCAGGAAGCGCTCGTAGGGCTCGGTGTGGTAGCCGCAGAGCCACTTGATCGACATGGGGTCGGTCACGAGCACCTGTCCCATGCCCATCTTGTCCAGGTTGTCGAGCACTCGGTTCACGCGACTCTCGTCCATGGCGGTCCTTTCAATGGGTTGTGTCCGACACGGCAGTGTACACCTGCCGGCCCGCAGGTCGCCACGTATGACGTTCCCGAATGCCTCTCGTGGGCATGTCGTGGGTTCTGCCGTTGGCGGTTGAAGGGTGGCCTTGCAGGGGTTTACCATGCATCTTCGGGCAATTCTGACTATTCGCGCGCCCACCTGCGGTGCGCTCTCGATTCGGAGGAAGCATGGAGAACGAGGCCCCCATCGTCAACAGGGTCGACCAGATCAAGGACCGCCTCAACGAGATGAAGGACGAGCGGCTCAAGGTTCGCGCCAACATGGGACGCAGCCGCATCGTCGAGCGCAACGGCCGTCTTGTCCAGGTGCATCCCTCCCTCTTCATCGTCGAGGTCGAGGAGAGGCGCGGCCGCACGTCGCGCCAGTCCTACCAGTACGTCGACGTCCTGACCGGCACGGTCGAGCTCTTCGACGTCGAGACCGGTGAGCGCCTGTTCGACTTTGTGGTCGAGGAGCAGGAGTAGCCCCGCCCTTCCGTACCGTCAGCGCCAACGACATGGACACGGCAATGGACCAAAGCGCACTAGAGATTCTCGCCCCCGCGAAGCTCAACCTCTACCTCGGCGTCCGTGAGGGAAGGGACGAGCAGGGCTACCATCAGGCATCCTCCCTCATGGTCGCCATCGACCTGTTCGACACCGTTCGCATCGAGCCGGCCGATGCCCTGAGCGTGCGCTGCGTGCCTGCCGTCGATGCCCCGGAGCGCTCGAACGCCGCCTGGAAGGCGGCCGTCGTGCTGGGCGAGGCCCTGGGCCGCGAGCCCAAGGTCGCCATCACCATCGAGAAGCGCATCCCCTACAAGAGCGGGCTGGGCGGCGCGTCGAGCGACGCGGCCGCCGTCCTGCTCGGCCTGTGCAAGCTGTGGGGCGTCGACCAGGACGACCCGCGCGTCGCCGACGCCGCCCGGGCCGTCGGGGCCGACATCGCGTTCTTCCTCACGGGCACCCCGACGCTGCTCGAGGGCAGGGGAGACGTGCCCGTCGAGACCTTCGACGAGGTCCCGGGCTTCCCCGTCGTGCTCGTGCGCCCCTCGGGCGACGGCATCACCACGGGCGACTCCTATGCGGACTTCGACCGTGACCCCGTGCCGGCCGCACCGCTTGACCCGCTGCGCGAGGCGCTGCACGCCGGTGACGTCATGGGCATCTGCAACCATATCGCCAACAACCTCGAGCCGGTCGCCCTGCGCCTCATGCCCGTGCTGCAGACCATCCACGACTGGCTCTCCGAGCAGCCCGGCGTGCTGGCCACCATGGTGACGGGGTCGGGGAGCTGCACCTTCGCCATCTGCGAGACGACCGAGGCGGCACGTCGCGTCGCCCACGAGGCCCTGTACGGGCGCGGTTGGTGGGGGCGTGCGGCACACGTCATCACCGAGGGCACGCGCATCTCGGCGTAAGGCTCGCCAACTTTTTGTGCGCATGCCCGTGACGCGCACACCATGCGGAGAAATCTGCTAGGATATTCGGGCATTCGGGACGTGGCGCAGTTTGGTAGCGCGCACGGTTCGGGACCGTGAGGTCGCTGGTTCGAATCCAGTCGTCCCGACCAGATCATGAGGGGTCGTCGGCAGCAGCCGGCGACCTTTTTCGTTTCTGGGCTATAGTGGGGGCATCACCCCGGCTCGACGAAGGACCTGCCCATGACCCTGAAGAAACTCAATGCGCTGGTCGCCTGGCTGGCCATGCTCTCGTTGCTCGGCCACATGGTGACCATGACGTATTCGCTGCTCACCGGCTGGTATAACTTCACCATCTGCAAGGCCTTGGCCTACGGCACGGCCATCACCGTGGGCGCGCACGTGCTCATCGTCCTCATCATCTTCTTCTTCCAGCACGACGGGGCGAGCACCCGCTATGCCAAGCTCAACGCCCGGACCATCGAGCAGCGGGTGAGCGCGCTGGTCGTCCTGCTGCTGCTCCACGCCCACGTCAAGTCGTTCGGCTTCATCGTCGCCGGTGAGCCCGTGAGCCTCCTCACCAAGATCCTCATCATCGTGACCGAGGTGCTGTTCTTCACGGCGATCTTCTCGCACGTCGTGACGTCGTTCTCGCGCTCGCTCATCACCCTTGGCCTCATTCGCAGCGACGAGGCCGAAGAGCGCATCACCAAGATCGTGTCGCGCACGTGCACGGTCATGCTGGTCGTCATCTGCCTTGCCCTCATCCGCTTCGTCGTGATGTGGCCCACGGCATGAGCGGGGGCACGGCCATGGAGACGCTCGTCGTTGGCAGTGGCATAGCCGGCCTCTCCGCAGCCATCCGCGCCGCCGAGCTGGGCCACCACGTGACCCAGGCCTCCCCCTACGTCTCGGAGCGGGCCCAGTCGGTCATGGCCGCCGGCGGCATCAACGCCGCGCTCGACACCCTGGGCGAGGGGGACACGCCCGCGCTCCATGCGGCGGAGACGCTCGCGGCGGGGCGCAACCTCGAGGATCCGCGGTCGGTGCGGGCGCTCTGCGACGCCGCCCCCGACGTGGTGCGCTGGCTCGAGCGCCTGGGGGTCGTCTTCA
>SUUD01000259.1 GCA_015062715.1 Olsenella sp.
CGTCCCGCAAATCTGCCCTCGGTCGACACGAACGCATAGAGCTTGCACTCGTGGACGGGCACGAACGAGAACCCCTCGGCCTCGAGGGCGGAGCACTCGGGGATAAGACCCGCGTCCAGCTCGCTCGAGCGCAGCCCGGCGATGGTGTCGTGAGGCTGCTGCGACACGAACTCGATACGCACGTTGGGATAGCTTGCGTAGAAGCGGTCGAGTCCCTCGCGCATGTAGCTCATGCCGCCGTAGTAGATGAAGCCTACCCGCAGGCTCCCCGTGACGCCGTCGCGCAGCTCGGCAACCTCGCGGAGCAGGGCATCGTAGTTCCCCACCATCTGAGAGAATCGGTCACGCACGACCTCGCCCTCCTTGGTGAGCTCGGCGTCGTGCGTGGAGCGCAGGATGAGCGGGGCACCCACCTCGTCCTCGGTCTGCGAGATGTGCTTGGAAAGCGTGGACTGCGAGATGAAGAGCTCCTTGGCCGTCCGGGTGAAGTTGAGCGTCTCGCAGAGCTTGACGTACTCGCGCATGCGGTCGATTTCCATGGGCGCCTCCTCGTCCCGTCGTGACTCCAATTCTAGGCGTACGCGATGGCGACGGCGCAACGAGACTCCAAGTGGCTAGCACGATTCCGCATGACTTCGCGGGTAAAAGCACTTACTCGAGTACACTAATTCAAACCATCACAGCGTTAGCACATAGCCCCGGTTCGTCGTCGAATCACGCCGTTGCCTCTACGCCCCCCACGCCCTCGCGGCAGAAGAGCAGCGCAAACGCATGTCGCGTGAAGGGTGCGGCCGCGAACTTGTTCCAGAAGAAGGCCATGGGGAAGTTCTTGAGGACGGTCCCCACCCAGATCGCGGGAAGCTGAACCGCGGGTTGCCCCGCAAGCAACACGTTGAAGAGCACCGAGGCCACCAGGCTCATCGTGGGGCACATGACGGCAATGGTGCCGCCTGCCGAAAGAGCTGGCAAAGGTGGGGGTTGTCGTGCTTGGGGTCGCTATGGCGTGCGGCAAACGCAGTTCCCGCCCGGTTTCCCCATAGGTTGGAGAAGAGAAAGACGAAAAGCCCCATGTACGACGCCTCGACAAGCGCTGCGGGGATCACGTCGTTCGTCATGGTGGAGAGCCCGCCCCCAATGAGGTCGAACCCCATCTTGATCGCGATGTTGTACACCTCCATGCCAATCGCCATCGCATACGACATGATGAGTCCGAAGATGACCCCCTGAGCCTTTGTCTTAGGCATTGACGCACTCCCTCTGATTGAACCCGAAACGAAACGCCGGCGCAGCCTGATGGAACAGACTACGCCGGTGTCGACTTGTTTCTGGGTCCAAAGATCATGCCGAAGTACGAGGAGCCATGATAGCGGACGCATGCGGCAACAGCACAAAACGAGCACGGCGGATAGCGACAGCCCCTACATGAGCGAGCAGATGTTCTTGGCAAACTCCACCGGGTCGTCCACGGGCAGGCCCTCCACCAGCAGCGCCTGGTCGTAGAGCAGGCTCGCATAGAGCGACAGGCGATCCTCGTCACCCAGCGACTGGGCGGTGACGAGCTTCTGGAAGACCGGGTGCTTGGCGTTGAGCTCGAGCACGCGCTGGGCCTTGGGCGCCATGCCGGCCTCGGGGGTCTGCATCATGACGCGCTCCATCTCGAGCGAGATGGGTCCCTCGGTGGAGATGGCGGCCGGCGCCTCGGTGAGGTTGGCGCTCACGCGGACCGCCGTGACCTTGTTGCCCAGGGCCTTGGCCATGGCCTCGAACAGGGCCTCGTTGCTCTTGGTGGCCTCCTCGGCGGCGTCCTTCTCCTCCTGGGTGGCAAGGTCGAGGTCGGCCGTGCTCACGTTGGCGAGCTCGACGTCGCGCGCATCCGCCGCCTCGACGCCGGCGTCGCCCGCCACGGCGTCCATGTGGTAGGTGCGCATGGTCTGGAACATGAACTCGTCCACGTCCTGGGTGCAGAGCAGGACGTCGTAGCCACGGGAGAGGGCGCTCGTCACGGCCGGCATCTTCTCGAGGCGATCGCGCTGCTCGCCGGCGGCATAGAGGATCTTGTCCTGGCCCTCGACCATGCCCAGCACGTACTCGCGCAGGGTGACCATCTTCTTCTCGCGGGCAGACCAGAACAGCAGGAGGTCGGCAAGGTCGACCGCCTTGGAGCCGTAGCTCTCGTAGATGCCAAACTTGAGGCCGCGGCCGAAGTTCTCGAAGAACGTCTCGTAGGCCTCGCGGTCGTCGACCAGCATGGTCATGAGGTCCTCGCGCACCTTGCGCTCGACGCGCTTGGCGATGGCGCGCAGCTGGCGGTCCTGCTGCAGGGTCTCGCGGCTGATGTTGAGGGTCACGTCCGGGCTGTCCACGACGCCGCGGACGAAGTTGAAGTAGTCAGGCAGCAGGTCGGCGCACTTCTCCTGGATGAGGACGTTGGAGGTGTAGAGCGCCAGGCCCTTCTCGTAGTCCTTGCTGTAGAGGTCGAAGGGGGCACGGCCGGGCACGAAGAGCAGGGCGTCGTAGGACAGGCCGCCCTCGGCGTGGAAGCTGATGGTGCGCGCGGGGGCCTCCCAGTCGT
>SUUD01000260.1 GCA_015062715.1 Olsenella sp.
CGAGAGCCTTGCCGCATACCAGACGAGGATGAAGCAGCTCTTCGGCCTCGAGCGGTTCGCCTTCGTCGACCAGGAGGGCCTCGTCCACACCTCCACGGGCACCCTCGAGCCCTCGGACGGCTATCCCTTCGACTACGCCACCATCCAAGGTGCCGAGATCCACGCCGTCGACCTGGGCACCTCGGACAGCAGCGTGCTCATCGCCCTGCCCGTCGACATTCCCTTCCAGGACACGAGGCTCGTCGCCTGCTTCACCCAGCGGAGCATGGGAGAGATGCTCCGCGGCGTGTCGCTGCAGTCCGACGACGAAGGAACCACCTTCTGCAACCTGTACACCCGCGACGGCGTCGCGCTCACCGACACGGTCCTGGGCGGCCTCGCCCAGGAGGACAATCTCCTGGGGGCTATGGCCCAGGCCAGCTACGACGAGGGCTTCTCGTACGAGACCTTCCTCGAGCAGTTCTCGAACGGGCAGGCCGGCGAGGTCTCGTTCACCTACAAGGGCATCCGCGAGACCCTGAGCTACGTGCCGGTCGAAGGGACCGACTGGCTGCTCACCTACCTCATCCGTGAGAGCGTCATCAGCGATCAGATCGGCTCCATCTCGCAGGGCATCATCCGGCGCAGCGTGATTCAGTCGCTGCTGACCGTCGCCGCCCTTCTGACAACCTTCGCCTACATCGCCGCGCAGACCAGCCGCAACGCCAGCTTGCTGCTCGAGAAGGAGACCGCCGAGGCCGAGAGCCGCGTCAAGCGCGAGGAGCTTGAGCACCGCATCGAGCTGCAGGAGCAGCTGCTGGCGCAGGAGCGCGAGCAGGAGGAGCAGAACCAGCTCATCACGGCGCTGTCGTCGGACTACTGGAGCGTGTACTACCTCAGGCTCGACACCGACGAGGGCGTTTGCTACCAGTCGCACGCCGATATCGACGATGGCTTCTCGGTCGGGGACCACTTTCGCTACCTGGCGTCGGTCACCTCGTACGCGAACCGCTACGTGACCGATGCCTACCGCGAGGAGTTCCTCCGCTTCATCCAGCCCGACAACATCCGCGCGGGCCTCGCCGAGCACCGGGTCATCTCGTACCGCTACCTGGTCGAGCGCCATGGGCGCGAGTCCTGGGAGATGGTCCGCTTCGCCGGCGTGCGTCACCCCGAGGACCGTGACGACCACCTCGTGCACAGCGTCGGCGCGTGCTTCACCAACGTCGACGACGAGACGCGCGCCCAACTCGCCCAGAACCAGGCCCTGAGCGAGGCCCTCGAGAACGCCGAGCAGGCCAACAAGGCCAAGACCGCGTTCCTGTCGAACATGAGCCACGAGATCCGCACGCCCATGAACGCGATCATCGGCCTGAACAACATCGCCCAGAACGACCCGGAGACGCCCCCCAAGACGCGGGAGTACCTCGAGAAGATCGGCGGCTCCGCCGAGCACCTGCTGGGGATCATCAACGACATCCTCGACATGAGCCGCATCGAGAGCGGGCGCATGGCCCTGCGCAACGAGGAGTTCTCGTTCCCCAAGCTGCTCGAGTCCATCAACACCATGTTCAGCGGCCAGTGCTCCGATCGCGGCCTCGATTACCAGTGCCACATTGCCGGGCAGGTGGACGACTACTACGTCGGCGACGACATGAAGCTGCGCCAGGTCCTCATCAACATCCTGGGCAACGCCGTCAAGTTCACGCCGGCGCCCGGCAAGGTCGAGCTCGGCGTCGAGCGCAAGGCCATGTTCGACGGCAAGACCACCCTCGAGTTCACCATCTCCGACACCGGCATCGGCATGAGCGAGGACTTCCTGCCGCACATCTTCGACACCTTCGCCCAGGAGGACGCCTCGGCGACCAACCGCTACGGCAGCTCGGGCCTGGGCCTGGCGATCACCAAGAGCATCGTCGAGCTCATGAACGGCAACATCGAGGTCACGAGCGAGAAGGGCAAGGGTTCGACCTTCCGGGTCGTCGTGACCTTGGCCGACTCGCACCACGAGGGCGCCACCGCCGCGTTCGACGACGTCCGCCCGCAGGACCTGAGCGTGCTGGTCATCGACGACGACCCGGTCGCCCGCGAGCATGCCAAGCTGGTCCTCGAGAAGGCCGGCATCGCCGCCGAGGTCGCCGAGGGCGGTGCGGAGGCCATCGAGATGGTGCGCCTGCGCCATGCCCGCCGCGACCCCTACAACCTCATCCTGGTGGACTGGAAGATGCCCGGCATGGACGGCGTCGAGACCACGCGGCAGATCCGCTCGATCATCGGCAACGAGTCCGCCATCGTCATCCTCACCGCGTACCGCTGGGACGACGTCCTGGAGGAGGCCACCAGCGCAGGCGTCGACAGCTTCATCGCCAAGCCGCTGTTCGCCGCGAGCGTCCTGGAGGAGTTCAAGATCGCCATGAAGCGCAAGGGCGTTTCGGTCTTCGAGGCCGGCTCCAAGGTCGAGCTCTCCGGCAGGCGCGTCCTGCTCGCCGAGGACATGGAGGTCAACGCCGAGATCATGGGCATGGTGCTCGCCATGCGCGACATGGAGGTCGACTACGCCGGCAACGGCCGCATCGCCGTCGACAT
>SUUD01000261.1 GCA_015062715.1 Olsenella sp.
CCGCGCTCGACGAGGCTCTCTTCCTCACGAGGTTTGCCAGCAAGGTCACGCTGGTCGTGCGCAAGGATCACGTCCGCGCCCACAGGGCCACGCTCGAGCAGGCCGAGGCCAACGAGAAGATCAACTTCCGCTACCTCACGAGCATCACCAAGCTTGAGGGCGGCGCCTTGCCCTCCAAGGTCACCTTCCGTAACAACGAGACGGGCGAGGAGACGGTCGAGGAGCTCCCCGAGGGGTCGTTTGGCGTCTTCGTCTTCGTTGGCCACATTCCCGCATCGACCCTGCTCGAGGGCATGGCGACTATCACGGATGCTGGCACCGTCATCACCGATGCCCACATGGCCACGGACACCCCGGGCCTGTTCTGCGCGGGCGACGTCCGTGAGACCCCGCTTCGCCAGATCGTGACCGCGGCGGCCGATGGCGCCATTGCCGCCACGAGCGCCGCGTCCTTCCTCGGCCAGCCCATCGAGGGGTAGGGGAGCGGCCCTTCCGTCTAACACATCCCAAGCTGTCACAGGGACCCTAGGGTTTCACCCGGGGTCCCTCCTCGTTCACTACCGGTTCTCGTCCGCGCACGCACCTTCGATACTGATGCCATGTTGGGTTCCTCTAACCGAAGGGAGCAATCATGGCTTACGAGTACGAGCGTTACGACGACCGCCGCGATCCCAAGTGGGCCCTGCCCGGTGACGTCCGCGACAACTGGAACAACCCCACCATCGCCACTTTCTTTGCCGATGTCATGACCCCTGGCCTCTCCCAGGAGGAGATCGACATGGGAAGGTCGATCTTCGAGGGCGCCTTTGAGTCCATGCTGGCCGGCATGCAGATGCCGCCCGAGCTCGAGGCCGCCGGCGAGTGGGCCGAGTACTGGGCGCCCGGCTGCGTCGAGGAGCCTGACGCCCCCGAGGTCCGCTTGCACGTCCGCATCCCCAAGGGCAAGGCAGAGGGCAAGCGTCCCTGCATCATGTACTACTTCGCCGCCGGCATGGCAGGCAAGCCCGAGTACTTCGACGTCGAGATCGCCCAGTACAGCGCCGACCTCGGTGCCGTTGTCATCGCCCCGCACTATCGCGTGCATCCCGAGAACAAGCAGCCGGCGCAGCTCAATGACCTGCATGCCGCCTACCAGTGGGCCCTCGACCACGCAGACGAGCTCAACATCGACCCCGACTGCATCGTGCTGTCCGGCTACAGCATCGGCGCAATGATGGCCCTGGGCCTCGCCTTCCGTCTGAAGCGCTACGGCATCACCCCGCGCGGCCTCTCCCTCGTCGCGCCCCCAGTCGACGACATGGCCTCCGGCCCCAGCTCGCGCATCAGCTACTTCTCCGAGAACCTGGGCTGCGAGTCCCGCGAGATCACCTGGCACAGCTTCTTCGGCTCCACCCGCGTGGCCCTGCCCGCCCTCTCGCCCGAGATCGTCCCCAACCACTGCACGGTCGACGAGCTCAAGGGCTTCCCGCCCGTATTCATGCACATCTTCGAGAGCGACCCCAACCGCGACGAGGACATCGACTTCTGCTCCAAGCTCCTAGCCGCCAACGTCTTCTGCGGCTTCAAGCTCTGGGCAGGCACCAACCACGCAACGTTCTACAGCGGGCCCATGTACGAGCTCAAGGCCAAGTTCTACAGCGAGGTCGAGAGCGACATCAAGACCCTCATCGAGAAGGACTGCCGCCGTCCTTGGAACGTCTAGCGGGCACACGAGCAAAGCAGAAGCACGAGCCAAACAGAAAGGATTTAGCATGGCATTCACCACCGACGAGATCCGCGACATCCTCTTTGACGCCGTCGGCAAGTCCATCAAGCGCGACCCAGCGACCCTCACCCCCGACCTCAGGTGGATCGAGGACCTTAGCTTCAAGAGCGTCAACGGCATGAAGGTCTGCGGGCTGCTCAACTACAAGCTCAAGATTACCGTCAAGCTCACCGACCTTATCGAGTGCGCCACGCTCCAGGACGCCATCGACATGCTCGTCAGGCTCACTTCAGAGGCCTAAGGAGGGAACCATGGCTACTCTCAAGGAAATCTTCATCGAGCGCGCCCAGGCAAAGTGCCCGACCATAATCTTCCCCGAGGGCGAGAACGAGACCGTCGCCAAGTCTGCCGTCGCCTCGGCGGAGCTGGGCATCTGCAAGAGCGTCCTCGTGGGCGACACCGCCACCATCAAGGACATCGTCGGAGACGCCGACGTGACGATCGTCGACATCGACGCCAATCCCGCACAGGTCGAGGAGCTCGCCCAGATCTATGCCGACCGCGAGGACTTCCCCGTCGAGGTTGCGATCGACATGCTCACCAACAAAATCAACTTCGCGGCCATGTACGTTGCCGCAGGCAAGGCGGACGGCATCGTCTGCGGCCACACCGTCCCGACCGCCGAGGCCGTCCTGGCAGCCCAGGAGTACATCGGACTGGCCGAGGGCGCGACCATGCCCAACGCCTACGTCATCGTCGAGCCCGAACACTTCGAGGGCGGCGAGGACAACAGGCTCATCTACGCCGACCCCGTCATGGTGGTCCAGC
>SUUD01000052.1 GCA_015062715.1 Olsenella sp.
CAGCTGGGCTACGAGAAGACCGCCATCCAGACCGTCGGCAACATGTCCTTCATCAACAAGGCCTGGCTTGACTTCCTGAGCCTCCCCATCCCCTCCACGGTCGAGGAGTTCGAGAGCACGCTCGTCGCCTTCAAGGACAACGCCGCCCAGCTCAAGAGCGAGTTTGGCATCGATGGTGACGTCATCCCCATGTCCTGCATCATGAACGATGGCGACCAGGACCCCTACATCCTGATCAACGGCTTCGGCGAGGGCTACGGCGATCCCGACCGCGGCAAGCACATCGCCGTCACCGACGAGGGCAAGGTCGTCTGCGTCGCCAACTCCGAGGGCTTCCGCAAGGGCACCGAGTGGCTCCATGGCCTGTATGAGAAGGGCCTCATCGACGCCGAGGCCTTCACCCAGGAGTGGTCCACCTACGTCGCCAAGGGCAAGAGCGGCCGCTACGGCGTGCTTTTCTCGTGGGACGTCGCCAACATCGCCCAGGTCAGCATGGATGACCTGATTGCCGGCGTGGGCTGGGTGCCCCTGCCTGCGCTCAAGGCCGACACGGTCAACATCACCCCGCAGACGGGTTCCTTCACCTCGGGCTTCCAGCGTGGCCGCTGCGTCATCACCGCCGCCGCCAAGAACCCCGCGCTCGTGGCCTCCTGGCTCGACAAGATGTACGACCCGATTCAGTCGCCGCAGAACAACTGGGGCACCTATGGCGAGGATGACGACTTCGACATCTTCGTGATGGGCACCAACGATGCCGGCGAGCCCATGCTCCAGCACGCCCCGCTCGGCGACGCCTCCCCGGTCGAGGTCCGCGAGGCCGAGTCCGTCAACGGCCCGCTCGCCATTCTCGACAGCTACTACGGCGTGTACGTCACCTGCCCGGATGACGCCCAGTACCGTCTCGACTGGATCAAGGACATCTACACGCCCGACATGAACTTCAAGTACTGCTACCCCAACGTGTTCATGAACACCGAGGACACCACCGAGGTCTCCAACCTCATGGCCGACATCATGAAGTGCATCAACACCTTCAAGTCCGACGCCATCATGAACGGCTTTGGCGATGCCGAGTGGAACCAGCTTCAGTCTGACCTCGAGGCCTACGGCCTCCAGAAGTTCCTCGACATCCACCAGAAGTACCTCGACGAGTACCTGGCGTAAGTCGTAGGCTCCCCCTTCTGGGACGCCTTCCCTAGCCTCTCTCCGGGGAGGGCGTCCCGCTTCCTATGAGAACAAGTGCGTAAAGGGAGGTGTTAGCTGTGACGTCTCACTGTGATAGGGCAAGCAAGAGTTCGCGACTCGAGCAGGCACGTGAATACGAGGAGCGCTTCTCCGGCAACATCAGGCAAGATGAGCGGCCGGTCTTCCACCTGCCCGCTCGCATCGGCTGGATGAACGATCCCAATGGATTCTCGTTCTATGGGGGTCGCTACCACCTGTTCTATCAGTACTACCCCTACGACTCCAAGTGGGGAAGGATGCACTGGGGCCATGCGGCAAGTGACGACATGCTGCACTGGGACTTCCTTCCCTGCGCACTGGCGCCAGGCGAGGACTACGACAACGGGCTGGGGTGCTTCTCGGGCAGCGCCGTCGCCCTTCCCGACGGCAGGCACATGCTCATGTATACGGGCGTGAGCGATGCCGGCCAGAGGGAAGACGGCACCCGGACGCAACATCAGGTGCAGTGCCTCGCCTTTGGCGATGGCGTGGACTACGAGAAGTACGCCGGCAACCCCGTCATCGACGGCTCGCAGCTCCCCGAGGGCCTCTCGACCGAGCACTTTAGGGATCCCAAGCTGTGGCAGGAGGACGACGGCACGTACGCGTGCGTCATCGGGGCCCTCGACAAGGAGGCCAACCTCGGTCGGATCCTGCGCTTCACGAGTCAAGACGGCCTTGCGTGGTCGTTCGCGGGCATCCTCGCGGAAAACGATGGGTCGACCGGCGCCATGTGGGAGTGCCCTGACACCTTCGAGCTCGACGGCAAGCAGGTGCTGCTGGTGAGCCCCCAGGACATGATCGCCGAGGGCAACGAGTTCATGAGCGGCAACGGGACCCTCTGCCTCGTCGGGCACATCGACGAGCGGACCGGGGCCCTCGTGCCCGAGACGCGCCATGCCATCGACTACGGTATCGACTTCTATGCAACGCAGACCCTGCTCGCTCCGGACGGCCGCCGCATCATGGTCGCCTGGATGCAGAACTGGGACACGATCTCCATGGCAGACCACAAGTCCTGGTTTGGCATGATGACGCTGCCGCGTGAGCTGTCGGTCCGCGATGGCAGGCTCTACCAACGGCCCATTCGTGAGCTCGATGCCCTGCGCCACGACCGCGTGGCCTATGAGGGAATCAAGTTTGGTGGCGAGTTGGCGCTCGAGGGAATCTCCGGTAGGATGGCGGACATCCAGCTCACGGTTCGGCGGGCAGACGACGAGCCGTACCAGGAGTTCGCAATGTGGTTCGCCGAGGGAGACGGCTTCCACTCGTCCCTGCGCTTCAGCCCCGACGAGCAGATTCTGAAGATTAACCGCAAGCACTCCGGCCTGCGCCGTGCGGTCGTTTATCACCGTAAGTGCGACGTGACCAACTACGACGGCACGCTCAGGCTCCGCGTCATCCTCGACCGGTTCAGCGTCGAGGTGTTTGTTGGCGATGGAGAGCAGACGCTCTCCATGACGATTCCCACCAATCCATCCGCAGACGCCATCACGTTCTTTGCCGAGGGCAAGGTCGTTATGGATATCGAGAAATATGACCTCTCTGACGTGGGCGTTGTCCCTGTGGAGAGCGACTGTTAGGAACGAGGGAAAGGAACGCGACATGTCCGAAGTCATTCTGAAGGACATCAAGAAGGTCTACGACAACGGCTACGTTGGTACGCACGACGTGAACATCTCGATCAAGGACAAGGAGTTCATCGTCCTGGTCGGCCCGTCGGGCTGCGGCAAGTCCACCACGCTGCGCATGGTTGCAGGCCTCGAGGACATCACCGACGGCGAGCTTTACATCGACGGCAAGCTCATGAACGACGTCGCCCCGAAGGACCGCGACATCGCCATGGTCTTCCAGAGCTACGCCCTGTACCCGCAGATGACCGTGTACCAGAACATGGCCTTCTCGCTCGAGCTGCGAAAGACCCCCAAGGCCGAGATCGACCGCAAGGTGCGCGAGGCCGCCGAGATCCTCGAGATCACGCAGTACCTCGATCGCAAGCCCGCGGCCCTCTCCGGCGGCCAGCGCCAGCGCGTGGCCATCGGCCGCGCCATGGTGCGTGACCCCAAGGTCTTCCTCATGGACGAGCCCCTGTCCAACCTGGACGCCAAGCTGCGCAACCAGATGCGCGCCGAGATCATCAAGCTGCGCCAGCGCATCAACACCACGTTCATCTACGTCACCCACGACCAGACCGAGGCCATGACCCTGGGCGACCGCATCGTCATCATGAAGGACGGCTACGTCAACCAGATCGGCACCCCGCAGGAGGTCTTCAACAAGCCGGTCAACCTGTTCGTCGCCGGCTTCATCGGCATGCCCGTCATGAACTTCTTCGACAACTGCAAGCTGCTGCTCGAGGACGGTACCTACTACGCCGAGATCCGTGGCGTCAAGTTCAAGCTCTCCGACTTCCAGCAGAAGGCCCTCAAGCAGAACGGCGTGGAGTCCTGCGACATCGTCGCCGGCATCCGCCCGCAGCACATCACCGTGGGCGAGGGCGACCTTACCGCGACGGTCGAGGTCTCCGAGATGATGGGCTCCGAGTACAACATCCACGCCCGCTCCAACGAGGACGAGGTCGTCATGGTCGTTCCGACCGTTGGCCTCGAGACCGACGTGTCGATGGGCGCCACCGTGAACTTCACCACCAATCCGGACCTCATCCAGCTCTTCGACAAGAAGACCAGCAACAACCTCATTTGGTACGATGAGGCCTCTGCTGCGGCCAACGAGCCCGTCTGCAAGGACTACGAGTTCTAGGGCATCGTCTGACAGAGAGCCTTGCGGCGCCCCATTCCCCCGTGGAGTGGGGCGCCGTCCGTTACCCACTATTCCCGGCGCGCGACGGGCCGGGGCGTCAGCCCCTCACGAGGTATGCAAGGTAGGCGAGGGCCTCGTCGGCTCGCGGGGAGTTGCCGATGATGCCCAGGTAAACCGGCTCCGAGAAGTCCGAGAAGAGGCCCCTTCCGGAGACCTCGAGGGCATTCTGCTCCTCGTGCGTCTCCGCTACGTAGGCATCTGCCTCGTTGAGCTCGACCTCGATCGAGTTGTCGCTGTCGACGACCACGTTGGTCTGGAGGAGCGGGACGAGCGCGGCGGTGCCATCGCCGCCTTTCGCGAGGAGTGGCGCGAGGTCCATGAGATACCCGCTGTTGGAGAGCAGGTCGTAGCCGTCACGGTTCATGACGACGACGTCGAGCTGCTCGGCGGCGACCGCACCCATGAGCTTCATGCGCGAGGCATACGAGTACTGGTGGTCGCTCGAGTCCTCGGGGTCGGAGAGGTAGAGGGCGTGGTAGCAGTAGACCTCGGCAGTTCGCGGGTCGTTGCCGGTCGCAATGACGTAGTCATTGCCAAGACCATTGTCGAGGACCTCGCTGTCCGCGACGTTCACCAGGGCGACGTAGAGCAGGGGCTCCTTGTGCGTGACGCGCCGCCACGCGGTCCATCCAAGGGCCACTACGACAATGAGTGCCAAGACGAGGGGGAGCTTGTAGTAGGCGAAGACGTAGTCGGCCTTCTCGGGGAGCGTCATCGTCCTGAATGCTTCGCGATGTGCCGCACGCTCGTGGTCGGGGAGTCTCATGGCTGATCGACCGGCTCGTCATCGCCCTGTTGGGCCCCCTGCGTCTCCTCGTCCTTGGGTTTGGCGGCGCAGATCCTGAAGACAGGGGAGAACAGGTAAGAGCTCAGGACGGCGCAGAGACCCTCGCCCAGAATCAGGATGGGGGTGAAGAACCTTATGGCGATGACGGCCATGACAAAGTGGATGCCGAAGACGCAGAGTGTGCAGTTGAGGTAATGCGTTCCGATGAGGAGGGCGTTGACCAGCATCGCCCGGTTGGTGTTCTCGACATACGCGATCAGCGGGAAGACGAACATGAACTCCACCAGATAGGCGATGCACGCCACGATGACCAGAGCCAGGATGATGGTCCAGAAGACGGCGACGCCGCCGGTCGAGGCCGCCCGCAGGTGGACCAGGACGTAGATGTCGGCGCCAAGGAAGACGCCGAGGGCGAGCAGGATGAGCCAGATGACCGTCGCCTGGCGGAAGTTCCTGCGGAATGCCCTGAAGAACTGCTGGGTCACGTCGCCCTCTCGATTCTCTGCGATGCGCAGGGTGACGTCGTACATAGCCGTTGTTGCGGCTCCGATCGTAAAGACAGGCAACGAGCACACGAACCAAAGGACATTGAGGTAGCATCCGTCGGCTATGCGCCTGAGGACGAGGCTGGCCTTGCTGTCGGGTGAGAAGATCGTCGCCATGGGTTCCTTCCTGCTATGCGCCGGGGTCCGTCGAGGCCCGGTAGATGAGCTCCGTCTCGGCATAGACTTGCCGGTAGTCGAGTGCGGGCTCCTTGATGCGCGTCCGCAGCAGCTGTACCGCGGAGTAGGCCATCGACTGGGTGTGGATGTGGATGGTGGTGAGGGGCGGCATGCACCTGCGCGACTCGGCCGAGTCGTCAAAGCCAGCGAGGGCTACGTCGTGGGGGACGTCGTAGCCGAGCTCGCGGATGGCCTGGAGCGCGTCGAGGGCAACGAAGTCGTTCGCACAGATGAAGAGGTCGGGAAGGCCTTGGGACGACTCGATTCCCTCCTTGATGCCCTGGGCGTAATTCTGTCGTATGCAGAGCTGAGGCTCGACCTCAACGCCGGACATGA
The DNA here is from genome assembly GCA_015062715.1 of Olsenella sp. Classification (GTDB taxonomy): domain Bacteria; phylum Actinomycetota; class Coriobacteriia; order Coriobacteriales; family Atopobiaceae; genus SIG37. The sequence continues at coordinate 5,890 of SUUD01000052.1, forward strand.
GCATGGCGAGGCGGAAGGCCGAGTAGCGCTCGTAGAAGGACTGGCAGTGCAGCCAGTTGCCGATGAACCCTATGCGCTTGCGTCCCTGCGCGAGCATGTCGCACACAAGCTTGGTGACCTGCGTGCGGTTCTCCATGAGGAGCAAGTCGGAGGGGAGGGCCCACCCATCGTGCTGGGCAGGTCCGTCGACGAAGAGCGTGGGGATTCCCAGGCCGCATACCATCTCGTCGTAGGCGCGGTTGAACATCTCGATGCAGATGATCGCTGCGGTGCGGTCGCCGTTGAAGGTGAGGGGGAGTCGGAGCTGGGCCATGTCGTCCTCGGTCACGCGATGAGAGTTAAGCGTGTAGCCGAGCAGGGCGAGCTCGCGCTGGATTCCGTCGAGCATGAGCGACGAGAAGTGCGGGGCCGCGAGATAGGTGGTGGTGAGAAGGGCGATCTCGCCCTTGTCCCGAGCGCCCTGTACGAGCGCGTCCGTGGTGAGGCCGATCTGCGAGCCTAGGAGCGTGTTTGCGTAGGCGAACTGCTTGTACCCCATCTCCACCGCCTTGGCAAGGACGCGTGCCCTGGTCGCATCCGAAGGCCCCTCGGAGTTGTTGAGCGCCTTGGACACGGTGTTGCGGGAGAGGTTGAGGGCGTCAGCTATGTCTTGGATGGTCACGCGGTTTGACATGGAACCTAGTCTCGCTTTCGTCTGATAATTTCTTTATGATGTCAAAATAACGTGCTTTTGAAAAGCTGTGGAAATGCATTTGCACAATTAGAGGGCTAATACTCAGCAATTATGCATCATAAAACTGAATTTGGACTAGAAAAAGGAATTACTTGTGTAGCAATGATAGGGTATCCCTTTCATAACGGCAGGGGCTCGAATCGGATAAGCCCGCCTCATTGCGCGGGTCGACTTGTCAGATTGCCGTTCCTGCTATAGTCCAAGGATGCGGAGGCGCTGCTCGACGCGGGCGCGACCGACCTCGTGGGCGTGGGCCGCGCCTTCCTGGCCAATCCCCACTGGGCCGACGACGCCCTGGGGTCATAGCCGGCGGGTCCTCGCGCGTGGTGCGTCGAATCGCCACACGAGTACAGTAGAATCGGTCCCGGGTGCCCATGCGGTGCCCGGGACCTATCGCGCAACAAGGAAGGACACGACCATGGCACTCGCACAGCAGGTTGGGGACATCCTCAACGAGCAGATCAACAAGGAGCTCTACTCCGCCTACCTCTACCTCACCTTTGCCGACTACTACGAGGGGCGCGGCCTCAAGGGCTTTGCCAACTGGTACATGATCCAGGCGGAGGAGGAGGTCTCGCATGCCAAGATCATCCGCCGCTACCTGCTCGACAACGACTATGCGGTCAAGATGAAGGCCATCGCCGAGCCCGACAAGACCTTCACCGACGACATGGGCCCGCTCAAGGCCGCCTATGAGCACGAGCAGTACGTGACCTCGCTCATCAACGACTGCTATGCCGCCGCCTACGAGATCCGCGACTTCCGCACCATGCAGATGCTCGACTGGTTCATCAAGGAGCAGGGCGAGGAGGAGGCCAACGCCTCCGAGATGGTTTCCAACATGGAGCTCTTCGGCAGCGACCCCAAGGGCCTCTACGCGCTCGACCGCGAGTACCTCACGCGTACCTTCACCCCCACGGCCAGCATGCCCATGTAACGACCCCCTCGCAGGGTCTTCGAAGGGTGCCCCGACAGGCGATGTCGGGGCACCCTTCTCTTTGCGGCCCCAGCACGGGCGCCTCACGCACGGCACGTGGAGGGATTGTGAATGGCCATTTCCGCATAGTATGCAAATTACGGCAAAATATGGAATGACGTGTCAATTGGTTAAGCAAAACAAATGCCTGTTATAAGCCAAGTAGAAGAAGGCGCTGCATCATCCAAGCATAACCACACTATACATTCAAATTCAAATTTATGCAAATGCAGGAACTTCGCCCATCGGCTATCCTGCAAGCACCAAAGAAGCCACTCCTACACCGGTCGTGGAGCAGGGGCGAACCAGGGACGGCCCAGGGGCAACGCGTGACCCCGCACCGTCTCCGCCTGGCCTCTCCTGGACACAGGCGCATGCTCGGTCGGCCCGCACGGGGTCGTGTCCGGCCATGCACGACAATCTGGAGGAGGGCATCATGGACACCATTCGGATTCTCAACGCGGACGAGGTGGCGCGCCTCGTCACCATCCCCATGGCCATCGAGGCCGTCGAGGGGGCGTACGTCCAGAAGCATGAGGGCACCGGCTCGGTCTGGCCCCTGCTCTACCACGACTTTCGCGAGGGCGTGCGCGACATGGACCTCAAGAGCGGCAACCTCGACGGTGACGGCATCTGGGGCCTCAAGGCCATAAGCTGCTACTACGACAACCCCGAGCAGGGGCTTCCCGTCTACCACGGCACCTCGCTGGTCTTCGACTACGCCACCGGTGCGCCCAAGGCTGTGCTCAACGCCATGCCCATCACGCGCTATCGGACTGGTGCGGCGGGTGCCGTCGGGGCCAGGTGGCTCGCCCGGAAGGACTCGCGCGTGCTCGTGGTCTGTGGCGACGGTGGGCTGTGCCCCTTCCTCATCGCGGCCAACCTGGTCGCGCTTCCGCAGCTCGAGCGCGTCATCGTGACCAACCCGCTGCACGGCGATTCCGACGCGTCGCGCCTCGCCGCCATTGCCGGCGACCTCGACGGGCTGCTCGCCGGCACCGGCATCGCCGCCCCGGCCGTCGAGACCGCGGGCCTCGAGGCGGCCGTGCGCCAGGCCGACGTCATCATGACGGCGACCCCCAGCTACGAGCCCTACCTGCGCGCCGAGTGGGTCCGCCCGGGCACGCACCTCTCGTGCGTGGGGGCCGACAAGTCCGGCAAGCAGGAGGCCGACTCCAAGCTGCTTGCGGGCGCCCGCGTGGTCGTGGATGACGTCCGTCAGGCCACTACGGTGGGGGAGTGCGAGATCCCGTACGCCCAGGGCCTGCTCGTAAACCAGCTCGACGAGATGGGCGCCGTCATCGCCGGCGCCGTGCCTGGCCGCACCTCCGACGACCAGATCACCGTCTTTGACTCGACGGGGCTGTCGCTGCAGGACCTCGCGACCATCGCACGTATCGTCAAGGCCGCCGAGGCCGAGGGCGTCGGCATCACGGTCGAGCTCTAGCATCCATTCCAAAACAATACGGGGCACCCCAAGGGGGTGAGGCCCTCACGCGTGAAAGGACCCAATCATGAACATCGAGAAGTTCGAGCTTGAGTGGTGGCTCAATCCCCTTGACGCCATCGCGACCCACAACATGGGCTCCAGCTGCTGCAAGCCCATGAACATGCAGGACCTCTTCGAGATCTGCGACGTCTCCCAGGAGGAGGTCTTCGAGGAGCTCGCCCACATGAGCCTGCACTACGGCTACTTCGAGGGCATGCCGCGCCTGCGCGAGGCCTTCGCCTCCATGTTCGAGACCCCGGCCATCCAGCCCGAGAACGTCATGGTGGTGCACGGCGGCACCAGCGCCAACGCCCTCACCTGCTACGCCCTCTGCGAGAAGGGCGACAACGTCATCGTCGTCGTCCCGTCCTACCAGCAGTTTGTCTCCATTCCTGAGGCACTGGGCTGCGAGGTCCGCGAGTACGTGTGCGGCCCCGAGGACGGCTTTGGCATCAACTTCCGCAGGCTCGCCGACATGGTCGACGGCCACACCAAGGCCATCTTCCTGACCAGCCCCTCCAACCCCACGGGCTATGCCCTCGACCGCTCCGAGCTCGAGCAGCTCGCCGCCATCGCCCGCCCGGTTGGCGCCTACGTGGTCTGCGACGAGATCTACCGCGGCCTCGACGAGGGCTACATGGCGAGCATCGTCGACGTCTACGAGCGCGGCATCTCCACGGGCGGCACCTCCAAGGTGTTCTCGTGCGCGGGCCTGCGCACCGGCTGGATCGCCACGCGCGACCTCGGCCTCACCCACGTGATCAAGAACCTGCGCTCGTTCAACACCATCTGCGAGAGCCCCATCAC
>SUUD01000262.1 GCA_015062715.1 Olsenella sp.
TGATCTCGGTGATGGTGGGGCAGCGGCCCTCGCCGGCAAAGTACTCCTGGCAGAAGGTGATGTCGGCGAGGTCCATGGCCAGGCCGCGCTCGTCGATGAAGGCGGCGAGGCCGTCCTGGTCGAGGTCGAGGAAGCCCTCGAGCGTCTCGACCATGGGCGGCTTGGGGTAGTCCATGGCAAGGGTGGCGGGCAGCTCGAGCGAGGCCTCGCGGGCCTCGACCGGGTTGATCACGTAGTGTTTGATGGCGGCGACGTCATCGTCCGTGAGGTCGCCGGCCAGCAGGTAGACCTTGGCGGAGCGCACGGTGGGCCGCTCGCCCTGGGAGATGAGCTGGACGCACTCGCTGGCCGAGTCGGCGCGCTGGTCGAACTGGCCGGGCAGGTACTCCACGGCGAAGACCGGGCCGTCCCAGGCGGGAAGCTCGGGCGTGGCGACGTCTGACTGCGGCTCCGAGAACACCGTGGGCACGCAGCGTGCGAACAGCTCGTCGTCGATTCCCTCGACGTCATAGCGGTTTACCAGGCGCAGCCCTGACAGCCCGGAGATGCCCAGGATGTCCCGAAGCTCGCCCTCGAGCGCCTTGGCCTCGATGTCAAAGCCAGGCCTCTTCTCGACATAGATGCGTGCGACCATGCTTGCCCCTCCCGGGTTTGGCGGCCGTGTGACCGCAATCCACAACACTTCAATGATAGGCGAGGGGGAGTGCTTTTCGGGTTAGAATCAAGCTGCGACAGGAGCTGCCCACACCGGGCGGCCTGACAGATGGAGGTTACAACCATGCTCGTCAACGCTACGCAGATGCTCCAGGCGGCCGAGAGGGGCCACTACGGCATCGCCGCCTTCAACACCAACGACCTCGAGTGGACCCGTTCGATCCTGCTCGCCGCCGAGGAGCTGCAGAGCCCGGTCATCATCCAGTGCACCGCCGGCGCCGCCAAGTGGATGCAGGGCTTCAAGGTCTGCGCCGACATCGTGCGCGACCTCACCGAGTCCATGAACATCACCGTTCCCGTCGCCATGCACCTCGACCACGGCTCCTACGAGGACTGCTTCAAGGCCATCGACGCCGGCTTCACCTCCATCATGTATGACGGCTCGCACGAGCCCACGTTCGACCTCAACCTCGAGCGCACGGCCGAGATCGTGAAGCTCTGCCACTCCAAGGGCCTCTCGGTCGAGGCCGAGGTGGGCGGCATCGGCGGCGTCGAGGACGGCGTCGCCTCCAAGGGCGAGCTGGCCGACCCGGCCCAGTGCAAGGCCATCGCCGACACCGGCGTCGACTTCCTGGCCTGCGGCATCGGCAACATCCACGGCCTGTATCCCGACAACTGGGAGGGCCTGTCCTTCGACCAGCTCGAGAAGATCAAGGCCGAGGTCGGCGACCTGCCGCTCGTCCTGCACGGCGGCACCGGCATCCCCACCGACCAGATCCAGAAGGCCATCTCGATGGGCGTCGCCAAGATCAACGTCAACACCGACCTCCAGGTCGCCCTGGCGCGCGCCATCCGCAAGTTCGTCGAGGAGGGCAAGGACCTCGAGGGCAAGAACTACGACCCGCGCAAGTTCCTGAAGCCCGGCTTCGACGCCATCGTCGAGCGCGCCAAGGAGCTCGTCGTCACGTTCGGCTCCGACGGCAAGGGCTGGGCGTAACGCTCGGCGCCACATGCGGCTGCGGGCGGGTGCCTTTGGGCGCCCGCCTTTTTTGTGGCCCGGTGCCAGGGGCGGGAGCGCTCTGCCCAGGTTTTCGGACATTTTGGATTCGGAATAATTCTGACCTGCGGAGATAATAAAAGTTATGTAAACCAGCCCGTGAAATGTCCGATAATTGCTCGGCCAGGGGAGGGGTTATGCAGCTCACGCTCTGCAAGTTCAGCGCCCTCAGCGCGCACCGGGCCATCCGCACCGGTGCGCTCGCATCGTCGGGTGTGGCCTGCGACCTGCGACCGCCCGAGAGGGGTGCCGGCGGACGCTGGACCAGGGCGCTTTTGGCAGGCAACCTGGTGGTCGCGCTCACGGGGTTTCCCACGCGCGGGCTCGACGTCGTCGTAAGCGACCCCAAGCGGCGCATCAAGGTTGCGGGCGTCTCCAACACGCTGCACAAGCGTGGCCTGCCCGCCGGCTCGTTCGTCGAGGTGGGCGAGGGGGTCGCGATAAGCTCGCCCGAGCTGACGTTCGTCGAGCTGGCCCAGGAGCTGTCGCCGGCAAACCACCTCATGCTGGGCTTTGAGCTATGCGGGACCTTCTCGCGCAGCCACGCCAATCCACGCGACGGGGCGGTGACCTATGGGGTCGAACCGCTCACCAGCGTCGAGAGGCTCCGGAGTTTCGTCGAGTCGTGCAAGGGCGTGTGGGGGCTCGACCGCGCGCGCCACACGCTGGGCCTCTTGGCGGACAACGCCTGGTCGACGACGGAATCGGTCGTCGCAACCATGCTGTCGCTGCCCGTCCACGAGCTTGGCTACGAGCTGGGGCCGCTCAAGCTCAATCCCCGCTCGAAGGCCAAGGAGGGCCGCGACAGCATGG
>SUUD01000263.1 GCA_015062715.1 Olsenella sp.
CAGAAGCGAGTTCTCGGGCACGCCCGCGGCCGCGTCGTGCAGGCCACGGTGGGCGTAACGGTGCGCGCGGAACTGCTCCCAGCGCCGGTCGACGTCAGCGCTTCGGCGCGGCGCGACCAGCAGGCACGACAGGGCCCCCAGGGCGGCGACGTTCACGGTCGCGCCGGCGACCTTCCTAGCGAGGGACATGAGGTCCACACTCCCTTCGGCGCGGCGCGCCTAGTCGACGTCGAGGGCCTCGAGCCCGCGCTTGGTGATGTTGGTGGTGTCGCCGTGGCGCACGAACTGCATGGTCACGAAGGCCGCCAGGACGAAGGCCGCGGCGTAGATGAACAGGGCGCGATAGCTCACGTTGTTCATGAGCCAGCCCGCCGCGATGGGCGTGACGGTCTGGGCGGCCATCGAGAAGGTGTAGTACAGGCCCGTGAAGCGGCCGACGTCCGAGCCCTTGCACATCTCGACCACCATGGGCAGCGAGTTGACGTTGATGCAGGCCCAGCCCATGCCCAGGATGACCATGACCGCATACAGGAGGGGCGAGAAGCCGCCGCCCATGAAGGTCCAGATGGCGAAGAAGGCGAAGCCGCCGCCCAGCATGAGGACGCCGGCCAGGATGGTGCGCTTGCGGCCCACGCGCGCCGCCACGGCGCCCACGGGGATGTAGCTCACGATGGCGCCCAGGTTGGCGACGATCAGGCAGGTGGAGGCCGACCCCAGCGACATGCCCCACTCGGCCGCCGCGTAGGTGGTGAACCAGGTCTCCATGGCGTTGTAGCCAATGAACCACAGGGCGATCGACACCAGCAGGAAGGCGAGGCTGCGCTTCACCGCGACGGGCAGCACCTCGTTGCCCGAGGCGTCGTCCTCGACGAGGTTCTCCTCGGGGTGCTCCGCCTCGTAGGCGGCCACCTCGGCGCCGACCTCGGGCTCGCGGATGGTGAAGAAGACGATAGCGACCGACACCACCATGATGCAGGCCACGATGGCAAAGAGCGGCAGGTAGTTGACGTGGTCCAGGCCCTCGGTGCGCGCGGAGCTGTAGAGCACGGCGGCGATGCCCAGGTAGAGGATGCCGCCCACGGCGCCCATGAGGTTGATGATGGCGTTGCCCTGGCTGCGCAGCGGCTTGGGGGTGAGGTCGGGCATGAGCGCGACAGCCGGGCTGCGGTAGGTTCCCATGGCCACGAGCACGGCCATGAGGACTAGGACGAAGGCGACGAGCAGCGCGCCGGACGCGCCGGCGGCGTAGGCGTTGTCGATTATGGGCAGCGTGACCATGAGCACGACCGCGGCCATGGTGCCAAAGACCACGAAGGGCATGCGGCGTCCCCACGGGTGGGTGCAGCGGTCGGAGAGGCCGCCAAAGAACGGCAGCAGGAAGAGGCCCAGCACGTTGTCGGCCGCCATGATGACGCCCGAGAGCGTCTCGTTCATGTGGAAGGTGTTGGTGAGCATGAGCGGGATCACGTTGTTGTACATCTGCCAGAACGCGCAGATCGAGAAGAACGCGAAGCCAATGAGAACGGTGCGGCGGACGTTGAGCTTCATGGCGGTGCCTTTCGGACGTGCGATGGGGTGCTAGGACTGGCTGGTGTCGGCCTGGGTGGACTTGCGGCTGTTCATGGCGCGCCTGAGGCCGAGCGCCGCGTTCATGAGGCCGTACGTCGCGCGCAGCGGCTTGTCGTGGGTGGGCGCCCAGACGCACGGCTCGGGGACGAAGAGCAGCTTGAAGTCGCTGATGCCATCGTTGAGCAGGCCGTTGAGGTCGTAGAGGCGGGCGCCCGCCTCCTTGGCGGCCTGCATGGCGACCCACTTGAGGTAGTAGTTGGCGCGGCTGCGCTTGCCGGCCTCCGAGACGGCGCCCCACAGCTCGAAGGTGGTGCCGCCGCGCGAGGTCACGTTCCACAGGAAGGCGTGGACGTCGCCGTCGCGCTCGGCCACGAAGACCTGCTGGATGCCCTCGAGCGTCTGGAAGGCCTGCTCGTAGAAGTGGTCCTCGTGCAGGGCGAAGCCGTCGGCCTCGGCCGTCTCGTGGTACAGGGCGAGGATGGCGGGGAGGTCGTCGGAGGTCGCGGGCCGCACGACCACGCCGTCGCGCTCGGCCTTGCGGATGTACTGGCGGCACTTGCGGTTGGGGATGCCGGCCATGATCTGGTCGACCGGCCGGGTGAGGTCGAGGGCGGCGGTCTTGCCGAGCAGCACCTGCTCGCTCTCGCGCCAGCTCGCGTCGAGCGCGAGCTCCGTGACCGCGGGGTCGACCTTCACGCTCACCCCGTGGGTGTTCTCGCGGCACCACGCGGCCACCGCCTCGGCGACCTCCTCGAGGCGGCCCTCACGGGCGAAGGGCCCGCGCGGGGCGTAGCAGGTCTCGCGGAAGGGGAAGGGCATGCGGCGGACGAGCACCTGTGCCCCGCCCACGTCCTCGCCCTCCTCGGCCACGGCCAGAAAGACCTGGCGCCATGGCCCGGTCTGCGACTTGAGCAGCCCCCACTGCGAAAGCTGC
>SUUD01000053.1 GCA_015062715.1 Olsenella sp.
TCATCTCGCGCGTGGTCCTCACCTTAGGCGGCATCCGTTCCCCTTTCGTTATATTACAGCTGTCATATTATAGGGACAGGGACGCCCCGTCAAACGAAAAGGCCTCCCAGCTGGGAGGTCTCTCAAGTTTGATGGTGCGGGCGAAGGGACTTGCCGCGCCGCCCTTCGGGCGCCGCTTCCGGCCTCGCTGCGCTCGGCCCGCGAGGCCCCACTGGGGCCTCGCGCCCTCTCGGGGTTCAAGTCCCCCGGCGTGTCCTCGGAAATGAAAAAGGCCTCCCAGCTGGGAGGCCACTCAGGTTTGATGGTGCGGGCGAAGGGACTTGAACCCCCACGAGATTGCTCTCATACGGACCTGAACCGTACGCGTCTGCCAATTCCGCCACGCCCGCGTAAGTCGGGATTCTACTACTAACCGCCTCCAATTGGCAAACGAGAATCACACTCCCTCTATAAAAGGGCGCGGGCGGGCCCGGCCGCGATTGTCTGCCGCGCGCCCCTAGGGGTAGAATAGCCCCAGCGTACGGACAAAAACGCAGCTGAGACAAACCGAGGAAAGCCGTGCGAGAAGCATCAGGCCCACATACCATGCTCCGGAGGAGGGCGGTCGGCTCGCCCAACCCCTATGGCACCGACGACGCCGGGCAGCAGCCCGAGCGCCGGGCCGACGAGCTCATCCTGAACAGGTACCGCGTCCTCGAGTCCCGCGCTGAGGGTGGCTTCGGGACCGTCGAGGTCTGCTGGGACACGCGCCTGCAGCGCCGCGTCGCCATCAAGTGCATCCCGCTCAGCGCCCCGGGCGCCGCCACCAACGCCTCCACCATACAGGAGGCCCTGGCCGAGGCGCGCACCTCGTGCATGCTCTCGCACCCCAACATCGTGACGGTCTACGACTTCGAGGCCGACTACGACTACGCCTACCTGGTCATGGAGCTCGTCGACGGCGTCACCCTGGGTGAGCTGCTCGCCCGCGTGGAGGGCGGGGCGCTCACGCCCGACGAGACGGCCTATCTGCTCGACTCGCTGGCCGACGCCCTCGACTACGCCCACGAGAACGGCGTGCTGCACCTCGACATCAAGCCGGCCAACATCATGGTCGACCGCAAGGGCATCATCAAGCTCGGCGACTTTGGCATGGCCACGCTCGCAAGTGCCGCCGGCTACGCGGACGCCCGCGGCGGCACGGTCGGCTACATGCCGCCCGAGCAGATCAGGGGCGGCCTGGTCGACGAGCGCTGCGACCTCTTCGCGCTCGCCGTCGTCGTCCTGCAGTCGCTCACCGGCAAGAACCCCTTCGCCGCCCGCACCGCCGACGAGTCCCTCGCCCTCATCCAGAAGGGCGGCCGTGGCAACATGACCGTCGCCCGGCTGCTGGGCTCCGCACCGCCCGAGGCCGCGACGGGCATCGCGGGCGCCCTCGAGCAGGACCCCGCATACCGGACGACATCGGTCGCCGAGTTCGCCGACGCCTGCGTCGACGCCCTGGGCGACCCCGACCAGGGCCTCGCCTCCCTGCGCGAGCTGCTCGAGCAGCTCACCGACGACGAGCACCAGGGCACCGTCTACCACGGGCGGCGGCTCTCCCTCGCGGAGCGCGCGCCATGGCTGGGGACGTTCTGCTGCCGCGCCCTCGTGGCGGCGAGCCTGGCCTGGCTCGGCTGGAGCGTGGCGCCGTGCCTGGGCCTCGGGGGACTCCCCCACCGCCTGGCGCCGACGCTGGTCGCGGCCGTCTCGGCGGCAGCCCTGCCGCCCCTCGGCGCCGCCCTCGCCGTCCTGGGCATGAGCGTCGCCTGCTTCGTCGGCGGGGCGTCCACCCCCGACCTGAGCCCCGGCGCCGCGATCGCGTCGCTTGGCCCGCGTGCCGCCGGCGCGAACGCCGTCGACGTCGCCGAGGTCTCCGGCCTGGGCATCGCGCCGGGCACCTCCCTCAACCTGCAGCCCTATGCGGTGGTTGGCATCGGGCTCGTCGTGGCCGCCCTGCTGTGCCTGTGGTGGTATCGCGTCGGCCGGGTCCACCACCTCGCCGCCGCCGCCCTGCTCGCGCCAGCCATCACCCTCTCCCCCGCCACGGGCGTCGCCCTGTGCGCCTACGGCCTCACCCCGCTCGCCGCGGCCGCGACCGTCCTTTTGGGCGGCGCCATCCGGGGCGTCGTGGTGACGGGCTCCGCGATGGGCGTATCCGCCCAGACCGTCTGGGCGGTCGCCCGGACCACCTTCGCGACGCCCGCCAACCTGGTCGAGCCGGCAGCCCTCGCGCTGGTAGCCCTCGTCACCTCGGCGCTCTCCCGGCGCGAGAGCGGGCCGCTCGCCATCCTGGCGCAAGCCCTGTGCGCCTGCGGCGTCGTCTTTTCCCAGATGCTGGCCGTCAGGGTGAAGAATGGTGGTATATGGGAGCCCCCGAGCCCGACCTCGGTTGCCGTTGCGCTACTCTTATTCATACTTATGGGCTTTGCCGTCATGACCTTTGGGCCGCCCCGTTCGATCCAGGAGGATTTCGAATGAACTTCTTCAATGTCTTCGAGGACCGCGTCTCCAGCATCTTCGGCGCCTCGCGCCGTGGCTTCACCGCGCCCTTCTCGTTCAAGCGGCTCGGCAAGCGCGCCGCCCACGAGATGGAGAACGAGACCTTCGTCATCGATGGCGTGGACACCGCCCCGGCGCTCTACACCGTGCTCGTGAGCGGCACCGACGACGCCCTCCTGCGCCCCTTCTACGAGCAGCTCACCGCCGAGATCCGCCAGTTCATCGAGGCGCAGGCCCAGATTCGCGGCTATGCCTTCGTGGGCGAGCCGCTCGTGCGCTTCATGGTCGACCCGTCGCTGCGCAGCGGCAAGTTCTCGGTCTTCGCCGAGAACGTCGACGCACGCACCCTCGCGCGCCTGCGCGAGGAGGAGCGCGCCTACCTGAGCGGTGGCGTGGCCGCGAGCGGCGCTGCCGTCCAGACCCCCGGCCGCCGCTCGCGTGCGGCGGCGCCCGTCGCGGCGGCACCGGTCGCCTCCCCGGGCCTCAAGCCCATCCCCAGCCCGGCGGTCATCGCGGGCGAGGTGGCGGAGGACGCCGGCCTCGACGTCATCCCCGCAAGCGAGCTCCACGAGTCCATCGTGGTGTCGGCGCCGCAGCATGGCGCCGCCGAGCAGCCGCAGCCGAAGGGCACGTTCACGAACGACCCCTACGGCACGGGCGCCATCATGGCGGTCCACAACGCCGAGGCCGCGCTCGTCGCCCAGCAGACGGCGCAGCAGGAGGCACCCGTCTCCTGCCTGCTCATCGACCGCCAGTCCGGGCGCACCTACACGGCCATCGCCCCCAAGTGCATCATCGGCCGCGAGCGCACGAACCACGGCATCGTCCTGCGCGACCCCAACGTCTCGCGGCGCCACGCCGAGCTCGCCTACACGGGCACCGCCTGGCGCATCACCGACCTCAACTCGACCAACGGGACGCTGGTCAACGACGTCGACATCGACCAGTGCTTCCTGCGTGACGGCGACCTCATCACGCTCGGCCTCGTGAACCTCGAGTTCAGGGCCAGCTAGGAGGCCACATGATCGACCTCGTCCTCTTCGTCGGGCGCATCCTGCTCGTCGTCCTTCTGTATCTGTTCCTGTTCTCGGTCATGAGGACGGGCATCGGCCTGGTGCGCGGCCAGCGCACCGACACGGCCATCTGGTGCGTCGACGTCGAGAAGGGCCCCAAGCAGCTGCGCGGCCTGCACGTCGACATGCTGGGGCCGGTCGTGGTCGGGCGCTCCCCGTCGTCCGACATCGTGATCGCGGAGCCGTACGTGTCGTCGACGCACGCGCGCTTCACGCTCCAGGGGCCCGCCCTCGTGGTCGAGGACCTGGAGTCCACCAACGGGACCTACGTGAACGGCCACCCCATCGAGCAGCCCGTCACCCTGCGTGACGGCGACGAGGTGCAGGTGGGCGACACCATCATGAGGGTCAGCAGGCAATGACGGAGGTCATCAACACCTCCCTGCCCGAGCCGGGCGACACCGCCGACCTCACCGAGGTCGTCGCTGCCGTGCGCGAGGCGACCATGGACCCCGAGCCGCTCGTGGCCGTGCCCTCGCCGGTCGCCATCCCGGACCCCGCACCCGCCGAGACACCGGGGGGCGACGCCCCGTCCCCGGTGCCCGTCAACGCCCCGGGCCTCAAGACGGTCCCCGTCGAGGGTCGCGTGGGGGCGGACACGAGCACCGGCCACACCAAGGCGCTCTCGTGGGGCGCACGCTCCGACGTCGGCCTCATCCGCGGCCACAACGAGGACTCCTTCCTCGTCCAGGCCCCGCTGTTCGCCGTGTGCGACGGCATGGGCGGGCATGCGGCCGGCGAGGTGGCGAGCTCCATCGCCGTGCAGTCGCTCGGCCGCAGCGCGGTCGACCACGCCGACGACGCTCTGCTCGGCTCGGCCGTCGAGGCGGCGAACGCCGACATCATCCACTCCGTCGAGAACGGCGTCGGCAAGGCGGGCATGGGCTGCACCGCGACCTGCGCCGTGTTCGAGGGCGACCGCATGGCCGTCGCCCACGTGGGCGACTCGCGCATCTACGTGCTGCATGCGGGCACCCTGGTGCGCGTCACCCACGACCACTCCTTCGTCGAGGAGCTCGTCGACGCCGGCGAGATCACCGCCGACGAGGCGCGCATCCATCCGTCGCGCTCCGTCATCACGCGCGCCCTCGGGTCGGACCCCGACATGTACGCCGACCACTTCACCCTCGAGGTGGAGCGCGGCGACCGCATCATCCTGTGCTCGGACGGCCTCTCCTCGATGGTGCCCGACAGCCTCATCGAGTCGATCGCCGTGTCGAGCGCCAGCCCGCAGCAGGCGGCCGACAACCTCGTGAGCTGCGCGCTCTCGGAGGGCGGCCACGACAACGTCACCGTCATCGTCGTCGACGTCGTCGACGACGGCCGTGCCGAGCGCCGCCGGAAGGAGGTCCTCAAGCACCTCAGCACCTGGGCCACCGGCGTGCTCGTCGTGCTCGCGGTCGTGGTCGTCGCGGGGGCCGTCTTCGTGAACAGGTCCTGGTACCTCGCCAACAACGGCGGCTCCGTGGGCATCTACCATGGCGTCCACGCGTCGCTGTTCGGGCTCGACCTCTACCGCCTCGACGAGAGCACGCCCGTGAGCGTGCGCGACCTCCCCGACGCCGTGCAGAAGCAGCTCGAGGACGGTATCCCCGTCTCCAGCCACGACGAGGCCGCCTCGACGGTCGAGGGCTACCTCGAGCAGATCGAGGCCGACAAGGCCAAGGCGGCCGAGACGGCCGACTCCATGCAGGCCCAGGCCGAGACGGACGAGAACGGCAACCCCATCATCGCAGCCGGGGACGCCCCCGCCAGCGCGACCGCCCCGAAGGTGGGTGACTAGCCATGGCAAGCCCGTATGAGGTCCAGCCCACCCGGCGCGAGGGCGCCCGCCGCAACACCGAGCTGCTGCTGTTGCTCGCCGGCTCGCTGCCGGTGCTGCTGCTCTATGCGCTCTTCGTCATCAACACCGGCGCCGAGCTCACGGTGCAGACGCTCACCGTGCCCCTCGGCCTGCTCGTGGCCTTCACCATCGCGCACGTCGCGATCAGGTTCCTCGCCCCGGCCGCCGATCCGGCCATCCTGCCCATCGTCTTCGTGCTTTCCGGCGTGGGCATAGCCTTCGTGACCAGGCTCAAGCCCGATCTCGCGATAAACCAGGTCACCTGGCTGTTCGTGTCGGTCGCCGCCATGGTCGCGACCCTGGTCGTCGTGCCCAACCTCGACGAGCTCGCCCACTACAAGTACACCATCGGCCTCGCCGGCGTCGTCCTGCTGCTCATCCCCATGTTCTTCGGCACCGAGATCAGCGGCTCCAAGCTGTGGATCAAGGTCGGCGGCTTCTCGTTCCAACCCGGCGAGCTCGCCAAGATCCTCATCGTCCTGTTCCTCGCGAGCTACCTCGCCGAGAACCGCGAGATGCTCGCCGCGTCCTCGATTCACGTGGGGCCGCTCACCTTCCCGCGTCCTCGCATGCTCGCACCCCTGTTCGTCATGTGGGGCCTGTCGCTGCTCGTGGTGGTCTTCGAGCGCGACCTGGGCAGCGCGCTCTTGTTCTTCAGCATCTTCGTCGTCATGCTCTACGTCGCCACGGGCAGGCTCTCGTACGTCGTGGTCTCGTTCGTCCTGCTCGGCATAGGCGCCTTCGCGTGCTACCACCTGTTCGGGCACGTCAAGACCCGCTTCGACATCTGGGTTGACCCCTTCGTCGACCCGTCAGGCTCGGGCATGCAGATCGTGCAGTCGCTCTACTCGCTCGCCGACGGCGGCCTGGTGGGGTCTGGCATCGGCAAGGGCCTCCCCACGCTCATCCCCGTCGTCGAGAGCGACTTCATCTTCTCGGCCATCGGCGAGGAGATGGGCCTTCTGGGCGGCAGCGCGGTGCTCATCGCCTTCATGCTGCTGGCCGTGCGCGGCTTCGCCACCGCGGCGCGCGCCAAGTCGGACATGGCGGCCTTCACCGCGGCCGGCCTCATCACGAGCATCTCCCTGCAGGCGTTCATCATCGTGGGCGGCGTCACCAAGCTCCTGCCGCTCACCGGCGTGACCCTGCCCTTCATGAGCCAGGGCGGCAGCTCGCTGCTGTCGAGCTTCATCATCGTCGGGCTCCTGCTGCGCGCCGGCGACCAGGCCACGGGCCGCGACGCCGAGCTCGTGGGCGCCGGCGTCACCACGCCCGCCATGCGCCTGCAGGACCCGCTGGCCGCCGCCATCACCAAGGGCAGCCACGCCCGCGGGCGCTTCGGCCTCGTCACGACCGAGTCGGGCGTGCTGGGACGCGTCGCGCTGTCCAAGCGCCTGACCCTGCTCATCACCTGCTTCACGATCCTGTTCGCCGCCCTTATCGGCAACCTCACCTACATCCAGGTGGCCAGCGCCCAGTCGCTCCAGCACCGCCCCAACAACAACCACACGATCGCGCGCAGCGCCTACGTGCAGCGCGGGTCCATCATCAGCTCCGACGGGCACACCCTGGCCGAGAGCGTCCGCAACGAGGACGGCTCCTACACGCGCACCTACCCCGCCGGCCAGCTGGCCGCCCACACCGTCGGCTATACGTCGGTGCAGTACGGCTCGACCGGCGTCGAGAACACCATGAACGAGACGCTCACCGGGCACGCCGACTTCTCGGACTGGCAGAGCGCCCTGTACTCGCTCGCCGGCATGCAGACTCCCGGCGACTCGGTGGTGCTCACCATCAACTCCGAGATGCAGGCCTCGTGCGAGCGCGCCCTCTCGGGCTACGTGGGGGCCATCGTGCTCATCGACCCCTCGACCGGGGCGATCCTCGCCAAGGCGTCCTCGCCCTCGTTCACCTACGACCAGATCGGCGAGCTCATCCAGGGCGAGTCCGGCCAGGGCAACCTCATCGACCGCTCGACCCAGACGCTCTACGCCCCGGGCTCCACCTACAAGGTCGTGACGCTCGCCGCGGCACTCGACCAGGGCGTCGCCTCCCTCGACTCGACGTTCGACGCCCCCGCCGAGATGACCATCGGCAACGCACAGGTCACCAACAACGACATGGAGTCCTTCGGCACGATCACCCTGCGCGAGGCGCTCGCCCAGTCGGCCAACACCGCCTTCGCGCAGCTCGGGGTCCAGGTCGGGGCTCGCCCGCTCGTCGACTACTCGCAGGCCTTCGGCTATGGGTCCTCGCTGGGCCAGGACTTCTCGAGCGTCGAGTCGCTCATGCCCAACCCGGACGAGATGACCGAGTGGGAGACCGCCTGGGCGGCCTGCGGCCAGCCGGTGGGCGAGCATGCGAGCCCCGCGGGCCCGCAGGCCACCGTCATGCAGGACGCCGTGGTGGCGGCGACCATCGCCAACGGCGGCGTGGTCCTCAACCCCTACGTCGTCGACCACGTGCTCTCGCCCGAGGGCGTCACGGTGGCCACCACCATGCCCCAGGCCATAGGCCAGCCCGTCTCGCCCGAGACGGTCCAGGCCCTCAAGGAGGCCATGCTCGAGGTGGTCCAGAACGGCACGGGATACGCCGCCTCCGTGCCGGGCATCAAGGTTGCCGGCAAGACGGGAACCGCGCAGGTGGCGGATGGCATGAACTCACTCTTCCTGGGTTTCGCCCCCTATGACCAGCCGACGATCGCCATCGCCGTCTGCATAGAGGGACAGGGCGAGGACGTGAGGGGCGCCGCGACGTACATCGCGGGGCAGGTCCTCACCGAGGCCCTCGAGGTCCAGGGGCGGGGATAGAATGGTTTCACACGTCGCGTGATGGGAGAACACGACATGGCAGGCAAGGTGCTCGGAGGACGCTACGCGATCCAGGACAAGGTGGGCTCAGGCGGCATGGCCGTCGTGTACCGTGGCCTCGACGAGGTGCTCGGCCGCACGGTGGCGATCAAGACGATGCTGCCGCAGTACGCGAGCGACCCGTCGTTCGCCGCGCGCTTCAAGCAGGAGGCGCAGGCCGCGGCGGCGCTGCAGAGCCCCTACATCGTGAACGTCTATGACTGGGGCAAGGACGGCGACACCTACTACATCGTCATGGAGTACCTGCGCGGCACCGACCTCAAGAGCGGCATCCGCAAGCACGGCGCCCTCGACTGCCGCAAGGTCGCGCAGATCGGCATGGAGATCTCCCAGGCCCTCTCCGTCGCCCACAAGCATGACATCATCCACCGAGACATCAAGCCGCAGAACATCATGGTGCAGCCCGACGGCAACATCAAGGTGATGGACTTCGGCATCGCCCGGGCGAAGAACTCCCACCTCACCCAGGACAACAACGTGCTCGGCACCGCCCACTACGTCTCCCCCGAGCAGACCCAGGGCAAGGAGCTCGGACCCACCTCCGACCTCTACTCTCTGGGCATCGTCATGTACGAGGCCGCCACGGGCGAGGTCCCGTTCAAGGGCGACGACGCCATCTCGGTCGCGCTCAAGCAGGTCAACGAGCAGCCCGTCCCGCCCAGCCAGCTCAACCCCAACGTCGACCCCCAGCTCGAGGCCATCATCCTCAAGTGCATGCAGAAGGACCCGGCCGCCCGCTTCCAGACGGCCGACGACCTCTCCAAGACCCTGCGCGACTACCTCGCCGGGCGCCTCGCCCAGGTCAACGTGGCGGTGGCCCCAGGCGTTGGCGCCACCACCGTGACCCCCGCAGGCGGCACGACCACGGTCCTCAACCCCGGCGAGGGCGCGACGCGCGTCCAGAAGCCCGTCGTCAACCGCGGTCAGCGCATCAACTCCAGCCCCTACGACAGCGAGGTCTCCACGACCAACCGCGGCGACCGCCACGGGGCTGGCAGGGCCATCATCGCCTTCCTCGCCGCCGCCGCGGTGCTCGCCGCCGTGTACTTTGGCGTCTCGTCGATCGTGAACGAGCGCAACGCGACGCAGCAGGTCCCCAACTTCATCGGCTACACCGAGGAGCAGGCCAAGGCCGAGCTCGAGGCCAACGAGTTCTTCGAGGTAGGGACCACCACCTACGAGTATGACGAGGAGGCCCCCGAGGGCGAAGTCATCGACCAGACCCCCGAGGCGGGCTCGGAGCAGACCAAGGGCACCCGGGTCAACCTGGTCGTCTCGAAGGGCGAGGAGCCTGCCAAGGAGGTTCAGGTCCCCAACCTGCTCAACATGACCCCCGAGCAGGCCGAGGCCGAGCTTGCCAAGAAGGGCCTGGTGGGCGTCGCGGGCGCCAACGTGAACGACGACCTCATCGAGGCCGGGCACGTGGCCAAGCAGTCCCCCACCGCCGGCTCCACCGCCAAGGAAGGCGACACCGTCA
>SUUD01000054.1 GCA_015062715.1 Olsenella sp.
CGAGGTGCAGCAGCAGCCTCCTGCCACCAGACAGGTCGGGGGCCACGACCTCGCGGCGGTACCAGAGCAGCTCGTCGGGTCCCAGCTGCCTGCCCACGCCCGAGAGCCGTGCCTCGGGCGAGAAGGGGACCAGGATGCGCCCGTCCATGTCGGCGGGCGGCAGGGAGCCCCTCCATGCGTGCGCGGCGTCCTCGCTTGCGACGATCGCATACTCCCACCAACCATTGAGGCTCTGCCAGGTGCCACGAGCCAGCTGCGGGCGTGGATGGCTGTCCCCGTAGGGCACATACCCCGGGTCGGCGGAGGCCGCCAGGACCTCGTCTCCCCACACGGTCGTGAGCGGGGCAAGCTCCTCTTGCGGCCGCTTGCCCTGGATGCTGCCTATGACGCGCCTGAGGTCGAGGTCCATGGTCGTCCTCCGCAACCTGAAAGATGCCCTACACTTCTCTTGTCCAAAGTGTACGTCACCCGTCCTGCGAGGAGTCAGCGTGAAGAGGATCCTGGTCATGGCAACCGGAGGCACCATTGCCTCGACCCCCGCCGAGGGAGGACTCGCGCCCTCGCTCACCGGCGAGGAGCTGCTTCGCGGCGTGCCCCAGGTGGCCGAGATGTGCGAGCTCGACTACGTCCAGCCCATGAACATCGACAGCACCAACATGCGCCCCGCCGACTGGATGCGCATGTGCGACGGCATCGCCGAGCGCTACGACGACTACGACGGCTTCGTGATCCTGCACGGCACCGACACCATGGCCTACACCGCGGCCGCCCTGTCCTACCTCATCCAGGAGAGCCCCAAGCCCATCGTGCTCACCGGCTCCCAGCAGCCCATGGCCAACCCCTTCACCGACGCCAAGCTCAACGTGTTCCAGAGCGTCCTGTGGGCGACTGACGAGGCGAGCCACGACGTGAGCGTGGTCTTTGGCGGCAACGTGATCCGCGGGACGCGCGCCCGCAAGCAGCGCACGATGAGCTTCAACGCCTTCACGAGCGTCAACTGCCCGCCCCTCGCCGTCATTCGGGGCGATCGCATCGTGCGCGCCGAGTCCGCCCACCCGATCATCGGGACGCCCACCCTCTACGACCGCCTCGACGAGCGGGTCATCGTGCTCAAGCTCACGCCCGGCCTCAACCCACGCGACCTGCGCCTGCTCGAGGACGGCTACGACGCCGTCATCCTCGAGACCTTTGGCATGGGCGGCGTCCCCTCCTACGAGGACTCGTCCTTCGAGCGCGCCATCTTCGACTGGGTCGACTCGGGCCGGTTCGTGGTCATGACCACACAGGTTCCCGAGGAGGGCGTTGACCTGGGCGTCTATCAGGTGGGGCGCCCCTATGCCGACCACCCGGGCATCCTGCGGGGCGGCGACATGACGACCGAGGCGCTGGTCGCGAAGACCATGTGGGCACTTGGCCAGACGCACGACCCCGACGAGGTGGCGCGCCTCTTCTACCGGCCCGTCAACGCCGACCGCACGGACCTGTAACCCGGCCTTCCGGATCGCGTTATACAACCGTACAAAGACGTTATGCAACTTTTAACCTATGTGGCCAATGCTTCCCAGCTGACGAGTGGCACAATTCTCATTGTTGTACTAGACCATCGCACATCGTGATCGCAAGGAGCATGCCATGCCCGAGTCAATCCGCAAGGTGAACGTCATCGGTCACCTCCACCCCGATACCGACAGCATCTGTGCGGCCATCTCGTACGCCTACCTCAAGAACCAGATTGGCGAGAACATCCACGAGGCGCGCCGCGCCGGCGCCCTCAACCGCGAGACCGCGTTCGTCCTCCAGCACTTCGGCTTTGCCGAGCCCCCCATCATCACGACGGTGACCCCGCAGATCAAGGACTGCGAGATCCAGAAGCAGCCCGGCATCTCGGGCGAGATGAGCCTCTACGCCGCATGGAACCGCATGCGCGAGATCAAGCTCGACACCCTCTGCGTCACCGACGACAACAACGACATGCAGGGCCTCATCGCGGTCAAGGACATCGCCAACGCCAACATGGACATCTTCGACACGAGCGTCCTGGCCACCTCGCGCACCAGCTACCTCAACATCCTCACCACGCTCGACGGCAAGATGGTGGCGGGCGACCCCGACGGCCGCATCGAGACCGGCAAGGTCTGCGTGGGCACCACCCCCGAGCTCATGGAGACCGTGGTCACCCCCGGCGACATCGTCCTCGTCTCCAACCGCTACGAGACCCAGCAGTTCGCCATCGAGAGCGGTGCCAGCTGCCTCATCGCCTGTTGCGACGCCGCCGTCTCGAGCCGCATCGTCGCGAGCGCCGAGGAGCACGGCTGCGCCATCATCTGCACTCCCTACGACACCTACGCCGCCGCCCGCCTCATCTCGATGGCCATCCCCGTCCGCGCGAAGATGCTCCCCGAGGAGCTGATCCTCAAGTTCAGCGTCAACACCGCCGTCGACGAGGCGCAGAAGATCATGAGCAAGTCGCGCCACCGCTTCTTCCCCGTCATCGACGAGGACGGGCACTACGCGGGCCTGGTCACCTCCCCCAACATGCTCAATCCCAACAAGAAGCACGTCATCCTCGTCGACCACAACGAGCGCTCCCAGGCCGTCGACGGCCTCGAGGAGGCCGTGATCATGGAGATCATCGACCACCACCGCATCGGTTCGATCGAGACCGACGCCCCGGCGCTCTTCCGCGCCGTCCCCGTCGGCTGCACCTGCACCATCATCTATGACATGTACCAGGAGGCGGGCGTCGAGATCCCCGCCAACATCGCCGGCCTCATGCTCTCGGCAATCCTCTCCGACACGCTGATGTTCCGCTCCCCCACCTGCACCCCGCACGACAAGTACGTGGGCGAGCAGCTCGCGTCCATCTGCGGCGAGGACATCGAGACCTACGCCGACGCCATGTTCGACGCCGGCTCCGACGTCTCCGGCCGCACGGCCGAGGAGGTCTTTGGCCAGGACTACAAGGTGTTCTCGCGCGGCAACGCCCACTTTGGCGTGGGCCAGGGCAGCTACATGACCGAGGCCAGCCGCAAGAAGGCCGAGGAGCTGGTGGGCCCGTACCTCCCCGAGGCGGCGAAGGCCGACGAGCTCCCCATGGTGTTCTACATGTTCACCGACGTGAAGAGCCAGGTCACCGAGCTGCTATACTACGGCGATGGTGCCGACGAGATCGTGAGCCACGCCTTTGGCGTCGAGGCAAAGGACGGCATGGCGGTCCTCCCCGGCGTCGTGAGCCGCAAGAAGCAGGTCATCCCCGCCCTCATGGCAACGTTCCAGAACATCCAGCAGGAGGACTAGCCACCCGCGGGATTCAATCCCAAATCCGCATGTAATCGCACGTCCCACCAGCGCCCCCGGTCCTGCCGGGGGCGCTTTTCGACCATTTGCGAATCGCCGCCGCCCCGCATGGAGGCAACGTCCACCGGGCAAACTACAATCGAGGCGAACGACGCCCGACGGCACGAACCGCACATGAGAGGGGACCGACCATGGCACAGCTCACCTGCGAACTCTGTGGAAGCACCAACTTCGTCAAGAAGGACGGCTTGTTCGTGTGCGAGTCCTGCGGCACCAAGTACTCCGTCGAGGAGGCCCGTGCCCTCATGGCGCAGCCGCAGCTCACCTGCGACCTGTGCGGCAGCACCGACTTCGTCAAGGAGGGCGGCAACTTCGTGTGCCAGAAGTGCGGCGCCAAGTACTCGGTCGAGGACGCCCGCGCCATGACCTCGGGCACCCCCGCTCCCGCGCCGGCTCCCGCCGGCGACCCCCTGCAGCTCAACAGCATCGCCGACTTCAACCCCAGCGCCGTCAACCCGGGCGTGCTCGGCGCGGCAGCCGTCAACAACTACGCCTGCCAGGCCTTCCAGCTGCTCATCGGTGACTTCAAGAAGCTCCAGCACCCCTCCGAGAAGGCCCTCGACGACCTCGTCGAGAAGACCCGCGAGGTCCTCATGCTGCTCGACGGGGCCGGACGCCTCGACCCCAACGACCACGTCCTCGACCTGCTCATCTACGACAACGCCGACGAGATCGTCGACTGCGTCGACAGCCTGCAGTACTACGAGAAGGACGCGGAGGGCAAGTTCCGCAGCCGCTTCAAGCTGGGCATCAACAGCGCCCTCAAGATTCCCGGCCAGCGCGACTCCTGGAAGGCCCTCGCCGAGCCGCACCTCGAGGCCATCCGCCAGCTGTGGCTCGAGACCCATCCCGCCGAGGCGCAGGAGCGCGAGAACCTCTACCAGCAGACCCTCCCCCTCCAGCAGGAGCTCGCCGCGCTCAAGGAGGAGAAGAGCAGCCATGGCTTCTTTGACTTCTCGGGCAAGCGCGAGGTCAAGGACCGCATGAAGCCCTACCAGGAGGAGCTCAACAGCCTCAACTCCCAGATCAGCAAGATCGACCGCATGGCCGAGAACTACGCGGAGGACCTCATGCGCGAGCTGCAGACCGCCTGCATCCGCCTCAACTTCTAGGCAGCGGCCAAAACGCCCTGCGTCGGCCCGGGGTCCGCTTCGGCGGGCCCCTCCTTTCATACTGGAAGTGTGTCGGGGGCCAGAGGCGCGACACATTCTCTCGGTGTGTCGCGCCTCCGGCCCCGACACACAGTACATTCTCGATGCCGATGAAACAATCAACCCCTCCCGAGCGTGTTATGGGCGAAGGGACCTTCGGGGGCAGGCCGGCCTGCCCCACCCTACGGCAAGCATCACAACGGAGGCAATCCAGTGCGGGAGTCTCAAGCTGGCACGACCCAGCCCGACATGATCTGGTTCCACGGCGCGGTCGAGCGGCACCGTGACACGGTCTTCCGTGTGGCGTTCAACTACCTGAGGAGCGCCGCAGACGCCGATGACGTCTGCCAGGACACCTTCGTCGCGCTCTATCGGTCCGGCCGCGAGTTCGAGGACGACGAGCACCTCAAGGCCTGGCTCGTCCGCGTCGCCATCAACCAATGCAAGAGCATGTTCCGCATGCCCTGGCGCCGCGTGGAGGACATCGACGGTTATGCCGAGCGGATCGCGGCACCACTCGATGGGCACGCCTTGCTCCGCGAGGTCATGGCGCTGCCAGAGAAGTATCGCATCCCCGTGTACCTCTTCTACTACGAGGGGTATCGAACCGACGAGATCGCCCGGATGCTCGGCGTTCCCGGAGCCACGGTGCGCACGAGGTTGGCGCGGGCCCGCAAAAGGCTCGCCAGCGTATTGGGAGAGGGAGACTTCGATGAATGAACGAGAGCTCTTTCGCCAGGCCTTCGACGGCCTGCACGCCTCCGAAGACACCTACGAGGAGGTACTCATGAAGGTTAGCGACGGCTATCAGCCCAGGAGGGGCCTGACACGCAAGGCGCTTGCCCTCGTGTTGGCCGGCGTTCTCGCCAGCGGCGGCACGACATACGCCATCACCAGCGGCTTCTTTGGCGCGTTTGGCAGCAAGGGACGGGAGGACATCCCGACGGCCACCATCATTGACGACAAGGGCGGGACCATCACCACGCCTGCCATGCAGTTCGTAGACGCAAGCGAGGAGGAAGTGGCGCGCATCTTGGGCGATGCGGTCCAGCACGTGGGTCTCTCCTGCGAGTCACACGGCAACACGCTCACCATCGATGATTTGGTCATGGACGAGCAGGGCGTGGGCGTGGCCACCTTCACGCTCACGTCACCCCAGGGGACCTCGGGCTTTATCGGCTCGTACGACGAGTCCTACCCCGACTACGGCTTCCTGAGATTTCCGGAGGACTCATGCCTGCGCGGCATCATCGTCGAGGGGGCGGATGGCGGTCATTACGACCACTACGAGGTCGTGGACCTCACGCTGACAACCGAGGACGTGCTCCACGGCGTCATCTACCTTGGGGCCATGACCGCAGACCCCGCAGCTGGCCTCGTCTTTGGGATGGGCGGCGTTGGGGACGAGGTTGCCGAGACCGACGGCGGCGAGATCGTCGACCGGGAGTCCTGGGACGCATTGACGGACGTCTTTGTCCCAAGCGTCCGCGTGACGGGCACCGAGCTGAAGAGCGAGGAGGGTTACCTGGCCCACGTGTCACCGCTGGGTATCACCTTCGCCGCCCCCTTCGGCGAGCTCGCGATTGACGCATGGGTCCCGGGTGGCACCACGCTCCAGATGTCGGACGGCTCGACCTACGTGGTGGAGGACGACGACAACCTGAACACCTACTGCAGCTACTACACGGAGGAGGGCGCCCTGACGCTGGTGTTCAACCGCTTGGTCGACCCGGCACAGGTCACGGGCGTGACCATCGGCGGTCCGGGCGGCGAACCCCTGGAGTTCTCCCCCGCCGGATAGGAACCTGCGCATCGACGCCGTGATATCGGGCGGGCCCAGGCTGTTGGCCCGCCCGATCAATTGACACAAACCCGGTTCTCCCGAAAGAGTCATCTGGGCAAATATCGATTCGGAATCAGTTCGTGTCAATTAACGCGCATATATCGGCGACACGCCACCGCTAGTCGTCGAGCAGGTCCTGCTCCCAACGGCGCTTGTAGACCCACTTGTCGACCAGGACCGGCTCGTCGAAACCCCAGTCCTCCGGCACGTCGCGAAAGAGGAGGCGAAAGCCGTTCTTCTCGAGCACCCGCGCCGAGGCCGCGTTCTGCGGCAGCACGTGCGCGGTGATGGTACGCATGCCCACCTCGTCGAGCAGGTGGCGCTTGAGCAGGCCCGCGACCTCGGTCGCAATTCCCCTGCCCCACGCTCGCTCAACCAGGCGATACCCAATGGAGGCCTTGGGCTTGCGCTCCTCGTAGGCATAGACCTCGGCGATGCCGAGCATGTCATCCGGCGCCTCGCGCAGGCAGACGGCGAGCAGGACCGACGCACGGGCGTCAAGGCACTCCTCGCGCATGCGTGCGATGGCGGTGTGCTTGTCGACGTACTTGCGCTCAAGGAGGAAGGTGGGCTCGTATCGGTAGACCGCCTCGCTCTGGCAGAGCTCCTCGAGGGATGCGGCATCGGCGTCGATCACCTCGCGCAAAAGGATCCTTTCGCCCTCGATGCGAGGTATCCCATCAAACAGCTCCACGAAATCGCCCTCTCCTCCTGCTTCGGGACACCTCGGATTCTACCCCACGGCAAACTGGCGGCCCCACCTGGTGCCACTTTGGGCCAGATGGGGCCTGCCGCGAGTCAGGTGGCGTCTGCCTGCGGTATCTTTGGGGCATTCCATCGCGAACGGAGGAGCCACCATGATCAAGCTCGTGCTGTCCGACATCGACGACACCCTGAGCATCGAGCGCGACGCGCCGGCGACGCCGCGCGCGCTTGCCGCGATCAAGGCCCTCCAGGAGACGGGCATTGGCTTTGGCGTCTCGACCGGACGCGTGCCCGCGGTCATGCCCCGCTTCTTCGGCGAGGCCAGCGAGTGCTGGCAGACGGGCATCTACACCAACGGCAAGCAGGTCCTGCTCAACGGCGAGAAGATCTACGAGACGCACGTCCCCAAGGAGCCGCTCATGCACGTGGTCGAGCTCATCGACCAGATTCCCGGCGCCTTCCTCTTCGTGAACCCCCTGGTCGACGACAGCAACCAGGGCCGCTTCGTGGGCGTCCACATGGACGAGGCCACGGCCCAGCGCGCAAGCGACCTCACGCACGTCACGGTGAAGCCCAACTGGGACATGCCGCCGCAGATCCTCACCGGCTGCCTCATGTACCTGCCGGGCGAGCCCGAGGAGTACGCGCGCCACCGCGCCTGGCTGGAGCCCCAGACCGAGCTTGCCATCCGTCCCGCGCACTTCAACTTCTTCGACGTGCTGCCCAAGGACGCCAACAAGGCAACGGGCCTCAAGGTGCTGCTCGAGCACGTGGGCATCTCGCCCGACGAGGTCATGGTCTTTGGCGACTCCGAGAACGACCTCGAGATCATGCGCGAGGTGGGGCACCCCGTGGCGGTGGCCAACGCCACGCCCGAGTGCGCCGCGGTGGCCCGCTGGCACGTGGGCCCCTGCCACGAGGACGGCGTCGCGGCCGCCCTCGAGCAGCTCGTCGAGGCCGTGAGGACGGGCGGCACGCCCGCGTTCATGCGCTAGCAGACAGCTTCAGTCGTCGAGCAGTCCCTGCTCCCAGCGACGCCTGTAGACCCACTTGTCCACGAGGACGGGCTCGCCAACGCCCCAGTCCTCGGGCACGCCCGAGAAGAGCCGGCGGAAGCCGCACTACTCGGGTCCCGCGCCGATTGCCCCTGTGTTTTCGATTCTAACCGCACACGTCGGTCTCACCCGGGGCAAGGGCCACCTCGGTTCGTGGCACAATACCCCCGCGAATCGAAACGAGGGGAGCACGATGTCACAGCGCTCGTCCGCACCACAAGACGCCAAGACCGTCCGCCGCACCCTTTCCTGGTTCTGGTGGGTCACCAAGAAGCGCCCGTTCGCCGCCTTCATGGCGGTGTTCACGTCGGTGGCCTACACGGCACTTCTCAACTACGCCAACACCTACGTCATGGGCCTCATCGTCGATCGAGTTCAGGCGGAGCCCGTCTCCGCCGAGCGGGTCTTTGCCGTGTTCGCGCCCTACGTGGTGGCCCTGCTGCTGGTGAACGCCTTTGGTCAGGCCTGCTCCAAGCTGCAGGACTGGTCCGTCATGCAGCTCGAGATGAACGGCAACTACCACCTGGCGCGCCTGTGCTTCGACACGCTCTCCAACCAGTCCATGACCTTCCACACCAGCCGCTTTGGCGGCAGCCTGGTGAGCCAGACCAGCCGCTTCATGGGCGGCTACGTGGCCCTGGTCGACGTGGTGGTGTACTCGCTCATCCCCACCATCGCCAGCATCGTTTGCACCATCGTGCTCCTGTGGCCGGCCAGCCCCGCCTTCGTGTGCGTCCTCTTCGTCATGCTCACCCTGTACGTGGTGATCGCCTACACCATGTACCAGCGCATACTTCCGCTCTCGGCGGCAACCTCGGCCGCACAGAACAAGCTCTCGGGCGTGCTCTCGGACGCAGTCACCAACATCCTGGCCGTCAAGACCTACGGCCGCGAGGACTACGAGCGCGGCCTCTTTGACGACGCCGACCGCGAGGCCCTGGCAACCGAGCGCGTGAGCATGGCCGCCATGATGCGACGTGGGGCCATGACCTCGACCCTCATCACGCTGATCATGTTCGTCACCTCGATCTTCGTGGTGGGTGGCAACGCCTGGTACGGCATCTCCGCCGGCACGCTCGTGATGATGTTCACCTACACCTACAACCTGTCCATGCGCTTCAACTACATCAACTCGATGATGCAGCGCATGAACCGCGCCGTGGGCGACGCGGCCGAGATGACCCGCGTCCTCGACGAGCCGCGGCTGGTGGAGGACGCCCCCGATGCCGCCGACCTCATCGTCACCGACGGGTCCATCGACTTCGAGCACCTCGCCTTCCGCTACGTGGACGCCGCCGAGAGCGACTACGTCTTCCGCGACCTCGACCTGCACGTCCCGGCGGGCCAACGGGTGGGCCTGGTGGGCCGCAGCGGCAGCGGCAAGACCACCCTCACCAAGCTGCTGCTGCGCCTCTCCGACGTGCAGGAAGGGCGCGTGCTCGTGGACGGCCAGAACATCACGCGCTGCACCCAGCAGTCCCTGCGCCGCCAGATCGCCTACGTGCCCCAGGAGGCCCTGCTCTTCCACCGCTCCATCCGCGAGAACATCGCCTACGGCCGCCCCGACGCCACCGAGGACGAGATCCGCGAGGCGGCGCGGCTGGCCAACGCACTCGAGTTCATCGACCGGC
>SUUD01000055.1 GCA_015062715.1 Olsenella sp.
AGTCCGGCGAGGCCGCCGTGGGCGACATCGTCACCTGCGAGATCGTGGACTCCTTCTGCTACGAGCTCGTCGGTGCTATCGTGTAGCCGTTCGCACCATCGAGAGGGGAGCCGTGCCTTGAAGGTCACCGAGTCGTCGCAGTGGACGGCAGCCAACATCGTCACCTGCATTCGCGTCCTGTTCGTCCCCATCTGGCTGATGGCCGCCGAGGGGGCGGCCACGTCCCTCGTGACGGGTGCCTTCTCGCTCTCGAGCCTCGCGGTCGCCCTGCTGTTCGTCGTGCTCTCGCTCACCGACTCCATCGACGGCTACCTCGCGCGCAGCCGCAACGAGGTCACCACCTTTGGCAAGTTCCTCGACCCCATCGCCGACAAGCTCGTGGTCATCACGGGCCTGCTCTACCTCCTCGAGCAGGGCCTGGTCCCCACGTGGGCCCTCGTCGTCGTGATCGCGCGCGAGTTCCTTGTCTCTGGGCTGCGCATGCTCGTCGCCACGAGTGGCACGGTCATCGCGGCGTCGAACCTCGGCAAGCTCAAGACGGCCACCACCATGGCGGCCATCACGGGCCTCCTGCTCGTGCTGGCGTTTCCCGAGGGCGCCTTTGCCGCTGGCCTGCGCTCGCTCTCGAACCTGTGCCTCTATGCCGCGGTGATTCTCACGGCATGGTCGGGCATCGACTACTTCGTCAAGTCCAAGGACGCCATCTTCTCCGAGTAGGTGTCCCACGGGAGGCCCCATGACCGACACGATCATCCCCGACGAGCTCTCGGACTCCCTGGCGCGCGAGAGCCGCTCCGTCATCGAACTCGCCTGTGAGCGCGGCGTCACCATCGGGACGGCCGAGTCGTGCACGGGCGGCCTCATCTCTGCAAGCCTCACCGCCATACCCGGGTCCTCGACACCGGTGATGGGCGGCGTCACGAGCTACGCCTGCTCGGTCAAGCGCGACGTGCTCGGGGTGAGCCAGGAGACCCTCGACGCGGTCGGGGCCGTCTCGTCCGAGTGCGCGCGGCAGATGGCCGAGGGAGCCCGCAGGGTGCTTGCCTGCGATGTCGCCGTCTCGGTCACGGGCATCGCGGGACCTGGCGGCGCCGTCCCCGGCAAGCCGGTCGGCACAGTCTGGTTCGGGATCGCCTCTCCTGCGGGCGCGCGGACCGAGCGCATGGTGTTCCCCGGCTCGCGGGCCGAGGTTCGTGGCCAGACCGTGCTCCATGCCCTGGGCCTGCTCCGTGAGGGAATCATGGAGTGTGGCGACGTCGCATAAGGGCGTACTGGTTGCCCATCGCATCCGCTGCGGCAGCTGACGTGGCAGGTGGGAGTCCGTGTGGTCGCTCCGCGTCGCCGCGCTTGCTTGAATCTGGTCAGACCGGTGCTTGGAATTTGTTGGATTGCCCCCGCTACGATGGGCGTGGGTATTGACCACGAACGGGTGTTCGATTACCCTTATGGAGAACGAACGTCAGAAGGGGAGCGTCATGGCTAAGAGCAAGAACGTCTCGAGGGAGATCAAGCCTAAGACCTACGGCGAGGACCGCGAGCAGGTCATCGAGACGACCACGAAGGAGATCGAGAAGCGCTTTGGCAAGGGCGCCATCATGCGCTTTGGCGATGACGGCCCCAGCATCGAGGTGGAGGCCATCCCCACCGGCTCGGTCGCGCTTGACGCGGCCCTGGGCATCGGTGGCGTCCCCCGTGGGCGCATCATCGAGATCTACGGTCCCGAGTCCTCGGGCAAGACCACGCTCTCCCTCGAGATCCTCGCCGAGGCGCAGGCGCTCGGCGGCGTCGTCGCCTTCATCGACGCCGAGCATGCCCTCGACCCGGGCTACGCCGCCCGCATCGGCGTCGACATCGACGAGGTGCTCATCTCCCAGCCCGACACCGGCGAGCAGGCGCTGGAGATCTGCGACATGCTGGTGCGCTCTGGTGCCATCGACGTGGTCGTCATCGACTCGGTGGCGGCCCTCGTCCCCCGTGCCGAGATCGAGGGCGAGATCGGCGACACCACGGTGGGCCTCCAGGCGCGCCTCATGAGCCAGGCCCTGCGCAAGCTCGCCGGCTCGCTCGCCAAGTCGAACACCACCTGCATCTTCATCAACCAGCTCCGCGAGAAGATTGGCGTCATGTTCGGCAACCCCGAGACCACCCCCGGCGGCCGCGCGCTCAAGTTCTTCTCGTCCGTGCGCATGGACATCCGCCGCATCGACAACATCAAGGAGGGCGGCGAGGTCATCGGCAGCCGCGTCCGCGTCAAGATCGTCAAGAACAAGGTCGCGCCCCCGTTCAAGCAGGCCGAGTTCGACATCATGTACGGCTCGGGCATCTCCAAGGAGGGGTCCATCCTCGACATGGCCGTCGACTTCGACATCGTCAACAAGTCCGGCGCCTGGTACACCTATGGCACCGAGCGCCTTGGCCAGGGTCGCGAGGCTGCCAAGGAGTTCTTGCGCTCCAACCCCGACCTCTGCCAGAAGATCGAGGGCGAGGTGCGTGTCGCCTGTGGGCTCGAGCTGGGTGACGAGCGCGTCGGTGCCCCCGTCGAGCTTCCCGAAGAGGTCTAAGGTCGCACGCCCACCATGTCTGTCGATTGGATGATCGAGCTTCCCGAGCGTGACAAG
This sequence comes from Olsenella sp., assembly GCA_015062715.1. GTDB lineage: Bacteria > Actinomycetota > Coriobacteriia > Coriobacteriales > Atopobiaceae > SIG37. The sequence goes on from SUUD01000055.1 coordinate 2,619, forward strand.
GTCGCGCTCGGGGGGCGTCGCCCCAAGGGGACGCTCGTCATCGTTGGGGAGGAGGGCGCGGAGCGCATGTCCGCTCCTGTGGCTGCCCTCAAGGCTCTCGACAAGCGTCTCGAGGGCCTGCCCGAACCCCCGGCTTCGCGGGCGGAGCTCCTCTTCCACCTCCGTACCGTCTCCGAGGAGTGCGCCATGGCCCGTGTCGCTCGCCTCGTGGAGCGACGCGACTACTCGCGCAAGGAGGTTGCGGACAAGCTTGCTGAGGACGGCTATTCCCACTCCTGCATCGACCGCGTCGTGGAGCGCGCCTGTTCCTGCCGCCTTGTCGACGACGCGCGCTTTGCCGACGTCTTCATCCGCACCAAGGTGTACGCGGGATGGGGCGCGGCGCGCATTGCGCGCGAGCTTGCCAGGCGGGGAGTGGACGTCGCCTCGGTGGAGGGGTGGCCTCACGAGTACCTCGTCCTCGAAGACGAGGCGGACCGTGCCTACGAGCTCGTCTCGATGCGCAGGGTTCCCGCGAAGAACGCCTATGCCAAGTTCGTTCGCTTCCTTGCCGCGCGTGGCTTCTCTCTTGGGGATGCGACGCGTGCCGTCTCGCGCTATCTTGCCGAGCAGGAGGGCGAGGAGTAGGTTCGTCCCGCATTGCATGCAACACGAATAACGTTTTATTCGTGAAGCGAGCAAAACAGGCTGCTAACGTGCGATTCATTTGTTTGACAGGGAGAACTCCAATACATACGATTGATTTGTCATTTGAGTTATCCCCGTCTGCCATGCGGCCGACGTCTTCTTTTTTCTGCGTTGTCCCATCCCATCGCCAGGGGGCCTCCTCCTGGCGGCAGTGCGGCCACTCAGATGGCGGGTTCCGTCCCGGCTTGCAGCCGGGCGGTCTCCAGAACTGACACACTCGCATCGCACTTCATTAGGAGCCGCACATGAACACTACCGCAATCATCGCAGGCATTGTCTGCCTGGTCATCGGGGCTGCCGTCGCATCGCTGCTCGCGCGCATGAAGGGTTCTTCCATGCTTGCCGACGCCCAGGCCAAGGTGGACGAGGCGTCCGCCCAGGCCATCAGGATCGAGGAGGAGGCCCGCCGCAACGCCGAGAGCGCCAAGAAGGAGGCCGTCCTCGAGGCAAAGGAGGAGATCCTCCAGCTCAAGCAGGCCTCCGAGGCCGAGGAGAAGCAGCGCAAGAGCGAGCTGCGCTCCCTTGAGTCGCGCATCATGCAGCGCGAGGAGTCCCTCGACCACCGCAACGAGAGCCTTGACAAGCGCGAGCACCAGCTCTCGAGCCTCCAGGGACAGCTCGACCGCCAGCGCGCCGACCTCAACGAGGTCATGGAGCGCCAGACCACCGAGCTCGAGCGCATCTCCGCGCTCACCCGCGAGGACGCCCACCGCGAGCTGCTCGACCGCGTGCGCCAGGACACCATCAAGGAGGAGGCGCAGATTCTGCGCGAGTCCGACCAGCGCGTTCGCGCCGAGGCGTCCAAGAACGCCCGCGAGATCCTCTCGCTGGCCATCCAGCGCTGCGCCGCAGACCACGTCGGCGAGATCACGGTGACCTCGGTCCACATCCCCTCCGATGACCTCAAGGGCCGCATCATCGGCCGCGAGGGTCGCAACATCCGCACGTTCGAGCAGGTCTCGGGCGTCTCTCTGGTCATTGACGACACCCCCGAGACGGTCGTGCTCTCGAGCTTCGACCCCGTCCGTCGCGAGACCGCCCGCGTCGCGCTCGAGAACCTCATCGCCGACGGCCGCATCCACCCCGCACGCATCGAGGAGATGTACAAGAAGGCCGAGGAGCTCGTGCAGCAGCGCGTCCAGGAGGCAGGCGAGCAGGCCGCCTTCGACGCCGGCATCCACGACCTGCACCCCGAGATCGTCAAGACCCTCGGCGCGCTGCGGTATCGCACCTCCTTCGGCCAGAACGTCCTGCAGCACTCGCGCGAGGTCTCGGAGCTCTGCGGCGTGATGGCCTCCGAGCTTGGCGTCGACATCGCCAAGGCCAAGCGCGCCGGCCTCCTGCACGACCTCGGCAAGGCCATCGACCACGAGTTCGAGGGGCCGCATGCCGTCCTCGGTGCCGACCTTGCTCGTCGCTATGGCGAGCGCCCTGAGATCGTCCATGCCATCGAGGCCCACCATGCCGACGTCGAGCCCAACACCGTCCTGGACGTCCTGGTCCAGGCCGCCGACGCCGTGTCCGCCGCGCGTCCGGGAGCTCGTCGCGAGTCCGCCGAGTCCTACATCAAGCGCCTCGAGAAGCTCGAGGAGATCTCCAACTCCCACGAGGGCGTCGAGCGCACCTACGCCATGCAGGCGGGTCGCGAGCTCCACGTCATGGTCGAGCCCGAGAAGATCTCGGACGCCGAGGCCACGGTCCTCGCCCACGACATCGCCAAGCAGATCGAGGACGAGATGGACTACCCCGGACAGGTCCGCGTCGTCGTGATCCGCGAGTCCCGCGCCGTCGACATCGCCAAGTAGCGCCTCCATGGGGGACCTCACCGACTTCGTCGCCTCGGTGGCGCCCAAGGGCACGCTCCGCGTCGAGGAGAACCTCGGCGGCGGGTTCGTGCGGCTGCGGGTGGCCGAGGCCGAGCGTCGCCAGGCAAAGCATGACATCCGCTGCGTCGAGGACATCGTCGTCGAGATGCTGCGCAACTCTCGCGACGCAGGCGCGAGCATGGTCTTCGTAGCGACCACGCGCGAGGGGGACCAGCGCACTCTCGTCGTGCTCGATGATGGCTGCGGCATCCCCGAGGACATGCGCGAGCGGGTCTTCGAGGCGCGCGTGACCTCCAAGCTCGAGTCCATGCACATGGACCGCTGGGGCGTGCACGGGCGTGGCATGGCGCTCTTCTCGGTCATCGAGAACGCCGAGGACGCCCGTGTCATGGACTCCGTCGAGGGAGGGGGTACCTCCATCCGCGTCCTTACCGACGCGACCAAGCTCGCCGAGAAGGCCGACCAGTCGACGTGGCCGTCGATGGGGACAGACGACGACGGGCTGCAGGCGATAGCGCGCGGCCCCCACAACATCATCAGGACCTGCTGCGAGTTCGCCCTCGAGGAGCGCGGTCGCGTCGAGGTGTTCCTGGGCTCCCCGGCCGAGGTCGCTGCGACCATCCGCGCGCGTGTCCGCCCGCGCGTCAACCAGTCCGACCTGCTCTTCGTCGATGACCTCGCCGAGCTCCCCGTCCTCGAGCGGCTCTTTGCCGCCGGCGATGCCCCCGAGCTCCTCGCGCAGAGCGCCGCCCTTGGCCTCGACATGTCCGAGCGCACCGCGCACCGCATCCTCGCGGGGCAGGTCAAGCCCCAGAGGAGCGTCCTGTCGCGCCTCTCCCACCGTCCCGACGACCACGCCCCGCAGGAGGTCGACCTGCTCCGCGACCGCCGCGGCCTGCGCATCAGTGACGAGGACCTCGAGGACTTCTCCCGCGAGGCAGAGCGTGCCTTCGACGTCCTCGCCCAGCGCTACTACCTGACCCTCTCGTCGGAGCCGCGCGTCCGCTTCACGAGGAACCGCATCACGGTGACGTTCGACGTCGACAAGCAGGACTAGGCCCGGCACCAGCCATGGAGACTCGGGCACATCATGTATAACCAGCATATTCCCACGCACGTCACCTTGAAACACCGTTAAACTGTCAGTGCAAGAGAGCCCGTACCACATCACGTCACCAACGAGCCAGAATCGCACAGGAGAAGCACCAATGGACTTCCTCAAGGTATCCAGCAAGTCATCGCCCGCCTCGGTCGCCGGCGCCATCGCCGGCATGGTCAAGGACGGCGTGCCTGTCAACATCCAGTGCGTCGGTGCCGGTGCGGTGAACCAGGCCATCAAGGCCATCGCCATAGCCCGTGGCTTCCTTATTCCCACGGGCGTCGACATCTCCTGCGCGCCCACCTTCTCCGACATCGAGATCATGGGGGAGAGCAGGACGGCCATCCGCATCGCCATCTACGTGCATCGGCTCGTCTCTCCCGAGGTCGCCACGCCCAGCCTCGACCAGGACGTCGAGGCATACGTCTAGTACCCAAGGAACAGCATGCATCATCCCCCCACGCTTGTCGGCAAGACCTACCACGTCAAGGCCTTCGGCTGCCAGATGAACCTTCACGACGCCGAGCGCGTTTCGGGCCTGCTGGCCAGCTGCGGCATGATCGAGGTGGCCCAGCCTGACGAGGCCGATCTCGTCGTGTTCATGACCTGCTGCGTGCGCGAGCACGCCGATACCCGCCTGTATGGCAACGTCTCAGCAATGGTGAGCGCGCCCGTCCCGCCCTCGGGCAGGCGCGTGGTCGCCATCGGCGGCTGCATCGCCCAGCGTGACGGCGAGCGCATCCGCGAGCACATCCCCAACGTCGACGTCGTCTTCGGCACCCAGGCCATCGACCGCCTCCCCGAGCTGGCGGCCCAGGTGTGGGACGAGGGCGGGCGCACCCTGCGCGCCGACACGAGCGAGCCGTACCGCGGCTTCTCGACCGACCTCCCCAGCAGGCGCGCACAGGCCTTCCATGCCTGGGTGCCCATCATGACCGGCTGCAACAACTTCTGCTCATACTGCATCGTGCCCTATGTCCGTGGGCGCGAGCGCAGCCGTGACATCGAGGACGTCGTGATCGAGTGCGAGCACCTCGTGGCCGACGGCGTCCGCGAGATCACGCTTCTGGGGCAGAACGTCAACTCCTACGGGCGCGACAAGTATGGCGAGCCGCGCTTTGCCGAGCTGCTCAGGCTCGTCGGCAAGACGGGAATCGAGCGCATCCGCTTCACCTCGTCGCACCCCAAGGACCTCTCCGACGACACCATCGCCGCGATGGCCGAGACCCCGCAGGTCATGCCCCAGCTGCACCTCGCCGTGCAGAGCGGCTCCTCTCGGGTCCTCGCCGCCATGAACCGACGCTACACCCGCGAGGACTACCTCGGGCGCGTCGCCGCCCTACGCGCCGCCATACCCGACATCGCCCTCTCTACCGACGTCATCGTCGGCTTCCCGGGCGAGACGGCCGAGGACTTCGAGCAGACCATGTCGCTGTTCGAGGAGGTCCGCTTCTCCTCGGCGTTCACCTTCATCTACTCGCGTCGCCCTGGTACCCCTGCCGCCGAGATTCCCGACGACACGCCGCGCGAGGTCATCCAGGAGCGCTTCCAGCGCCTCGCCGACCTCGTCGCCGACCTCTCCCTCGAATCCAACCAGCTCGAGCGGGGAAAGGTCGTCGAGGTGCTCGTCGAGGGCGCCTCCAAGGCGGACCCCGGGGTCATGGTCGGCCACAGCCCCAAGAACCAGACGGTTCACTTCGAGGTTCCCGAGGGACAGGATGCCGAGGGGCTCGTGGGCAAGCTCGTCGACGTTCGTGCCGACGAGGTCCGCAGCTGGTACCTGCGCGGGCCGGTCGTGGGCGACCCGCGGTGAGCGAACGCGTCATCTGCATAGTGGGCGCCACCGCCTCTGGCAAGAGCGCGGTCGCCGACCAGGTGGCTGCCAGCTTGGGCTCGAGCGTCATCTCAATCGACGCGATGCAGGTTTACCGTGGCATGGACATCGGCACGGCCAAGACCCCCGCTGGCGAGCGGCGGGCCCCGCTGCTCATGGTCGATGTGTGCGAGGTGACCGACGACTACTCCGTCCAGCTCTTCCAGCGCGATGCCCGCGCCTGCGCGGATGGCCTGCTCGAATCGGGCCTGACTCCCGTGCTCTGCGGCGGCACCGGCCTGTACCTCGATGCCGTCATCGACGAGATGACGTTTCCCTCAGGCAGCCGCAACGGCGACAGGCGCGAGCACTACGAGCTGCTTGCCCGTGAGCTGGGCGCACAGGGGCTCTGGGAGCTCCTCAGGGGCCGCGACGAGGCAAGTGCCGCCATCATCCACCCCAACAACGAGCGCAGGGTCGTGCGGGCCCTCGAGATGCTCGACGAGGGCGTGAGCTATGCGGCGCACCACGACGGCCTGCTACGGCGCTCGCCCCATTACGACGCCACGATCTGGGGTCTCTCCTGGGACCGCGAGACGCTGTATGCCCGCATCGACGCGCGCGTGGACGCAATGTTCGAGCAGGGCCTCGTGGGGGAGGTCGAGCGGCTCGTCGACAACGGGCTCGCGCGTGACTCGACCGCAGGCCAGGCAATTGGGTACAAGGAGGTCATGGACGCGCTCGAGGGGCGGTGCGGCATGGACGAGGCGAGGGGGCAGGTCAAGGCCCGCTCGCGGCGCTATGCAAAGCGGCAGCTCTCCTGGCTGAGGCGAGACGGTCGCGTCCGTTGGATCGACATGGCCGGAACGGGACCAGAGCGCGCCTGTGAGCTCGTGCTCGCGGGCATGGGCACCTAGGGGAGTTGGAGGCAGCGTGTCGCGCTTCGAGCATCATGAGACGGCGCCGACGCCCGAGCGGGCCATCCTCGTGGGTGTCGACCTCGGAAGTTCCGAATGGCCCATCGCGGAGTCGCTTGCCGAGCTCGGGAGGCTCGCCGAGACCGACGGGGCCGTCGTGGTCGGCTCCCTGGTGCAGCGCCTCGACCATCCCGTCCCCAAGACCTTCATCGGCTCGGGCAAGGTGCGGGAGCTCGTCGAGGAGGTCAGGCGGCTCGACGCCGACGTGGTCATCTTCGATGACGAGCTCTCTCCGTCACAGCAGTCCAACCTCGAGAAGGCCGTTGGCGAGCCCACCAAGATCATCGACCGAACGGCACTCATCCTTGACATCTTCGGCGTGCACGCCACGACCCGCGAGGGCAGGCTCCAGGTCCAGCTCGCCCAGCTCCAGTACCTGCTTCCGCGCCTGAGGGGCATGTGGAGCCACCTGGTGGGGGAGCAGACGCGCGGTGGCATTGGCAGCCGCTTCGGACAGGGAGAGAGCCAGCTCGAGGTCGACCGCCGGCTCGTGCGCAGGCGCATCGCGACCCTGCGTGACGAGCTCGAGCGGCTCGACCGCCGTCGCGGCACGCAGAGCAAGGCGCGCTGGGAGTCGGGCGTGTGGCGCGTGGCGCTTGCCGGCTACACCAATGCAGGCAAGTCGACGCTGCTCAATCGCCTCTCGGGCTCAGACGTCTATGTGCGCGACGAGCTCTTCGCGACGCTCGACCCCACGACCCGCGCCGTCACCC
>SUUD01000056.1 GCA_015062715.1 Olsenella sp.
TGCTGAGGTACCTGGCCGGGCCATGGTAGCCCAGCTCGCGCAGGAAGCTGCGGAAGGCCGCCGTCCAGGCGGCGTCGACCGCGTCGTCGGCCGCGTCCTCGCCCGCGAACCAGTCGCTCGAGCGCTGGACGCTGGACGGGGCGTCCGAGACGAAGCGCATGTCGAGCCGGCCGCACACCTTGCCCTGGTCGAGCAGGATGTTGCGGCGGAAGTCGTCGAGATCGATGCGCAGGTGCTGCCGGCGGATGAGGTCCTCGGGAAGGCCGATGTACTCCGAGAGGCCGCGGGCCACCTCGGCCTCGCGCCCCTCGCCAAGGCGGTCGCCAAGCAGGAGCGCCGGCGCCAGCACCTGCTCGTCGAACGCCATGGCAGAGTCGAACCACTCGTCGACGTCGACGCCCTGGCCACGCACGCCGAAGAACTGGGCCGTGGCGGCGTAGGTGGGCATCATTCCCAGGTAGTAGAGGTCGCTTCCGGGGAGCGTCTGCACCCAGTCGAAGATGGCCGAGAGCATGACGACGCCCGCCACGTGGACGCCGCGCTCGCCCAAAAGGCGCATGAGGACGGCGTTGCGCACGGTGCCGTAGGACTCGCCGAAGAGGTAGACGGGGCTCGACCAGCGGTCGTTCTCCTCGAGCCACGTGAGGATGGCGCGGCAGAAGGCATCGGCGTCGCCGTCGATGCCAAAGATCTGGTTTGTGTCGGCACCGTCGGCCACCACCGAGAAGCCCGTGCCCAAGGCGTCGAGGAACACGAGGTCGCTCTGGCGCAGCAGCGTGGCGGGGTTGTCCTCGACGACGTTGTCGTGGCCGAGGTGGCTGGTGCCGTCGGTCCTGACGCGGCGCGGCCCGATGCCGCCAAAGTTGATGGGCACCGAGGCGCAGCCGGGACCACCGTTGTAGCAGAAGGAGACGGGGCGGTCGCCCTCGACGTCGGCCACGTAGGAGAGCGAGAACATGCATCCCAGCAGGGTCCCGTTGTCGGCACGGACGTCTAGGTGGGCGGCGCGGGCGGTATAGTCGATCGACTCGCCCGCGGAGAGGCCCGACCCCTTCCAGGCGAGCCGCGCCTGCGCGGGCTCGGGCAGCACCTGGGCCGTGTCGGGCGGGCAGGTGACGAAGGCCTCGGTCGCCTTCGAGCGCTGGGTGGTCTGGTCCTGGTCGGTCATGGCGCCTCCTTCTGGATGGGGACTGGTCTCAAGCTGTTGTACCACGTCGACCATCCGAAACAACGGATGGGGCCGCGCGAGGCGACCCCATCACAGCCCGACCACAGGTCTGGCAAATCCCGCTATGCGCCGCTCTTGACGCGGATGCGATTCTCGGCGCGCGCCAGGGCGTTTCTGGCCCGCGCAAGGTCGATGGTGTCGTCATCCGTCCGCGACAGGCGCTCCTCGGCACGTGCCTTCGACTCCAGGGACCGCTGCAGGTCAATCTCGTCCACGCTCTCGATCGAGCGCGTGAGGATGGTGCACTTGTTGTCACGGAAGTAGAGGACCCCGCCGCTGACGGCATAGGTCTCCCGGCCGGACTCCTCCTCCATGGTCAGCTTTGAGATGGCCAGCGAGACCACCAGGGGCACATGGTTGGGGAGAATGCCCCGCTGGCCCTCGGGTGAGACAACGTTGATGATGGACGCCTTGGTCTGCCGGTAGAGGCCCCGCGGCGTCCTGATCGTCACATCAATCTGCATAGCCCAGTTCCCTGGCCTTCTCCTCGACGTCCTCGATGGTCCCGGCGAACATGAACGCCTGCTCGGGGTAGTCGTCGTAATCGCCGGAGAGCAGCGCCTTGAAGCTGCGCACGGTCTCCTTGAGCGGCACGTACTTGCCGGGTATGCCGCTGAACTGCTCGGCCACGTTGAACGGCTGGGACAGGAAGTTGCGTGCGCGCCTGGCACGGGCCACGACGAGCTTGTCCTCCTCGGAGAGCTCCTCCATGCCCAGGATGGCGATGATGTCCTGGAGCTCCTTGTAGCGCTGGAGCAACTCCTGGACCTCGTGGGCGACCTTGTAGTGCTCCTCGCCCACCACAAGCGGGTCGAGGACGCGCGAGGACGAGTCGAGCGGATCGACGGCCGGGTAGATGCCCAGCGACGCGATGCCGCGGTCGAGGACCGTGCGGGCGTCGAGGTGCGAGAACGTGGTGGCAGGCGCCGGGTCGGTGAGGTCGTCCGCGGGGACGTAGATTGCCTGGACCGAGGTGATCGAGCCATCGGCGGTGGAGGTGATGCGCTCCTGGAGCTGGCCCATCTCGGTGGCAAGCGTGGGCTGGTAGCCGACGGCGGAGGGCATGCGGCCGAGAAGGGCCGAGACCTCGGAGCCCGCCTGCGTGAAGCGGAAGATGTTGTCGATGAAGAGGAGCACGTCCTGGTGGTCATGGTCGCGGAAGTACTCCGCCATGGTGAGGCCCGAGAGGCCCACGCGCATGCGCGCTCCGGGCGGCTCGTTCATCTGGCCGTAGACCAGGACGGTCTTCTCCAGGACGCCGGAGTCCTTCATCTCGTGGTACATGTCGTTGCCCTCGCGGGTGCGCTCGCCCACGCCGGCGATGACCGACTGGCCGCCGTGCTCGATGGCGATGTTGTGGATGAGCTCCTGCATGAGGACCGTCTTGCCCACGCCGGCACCGCCAAACAGGCCGATCTTACCGCCGCGCGCGTAGGGGCAGAGCAGGTCGATGACCTTGATGCCCGTCTCGAGGATCTCGGAGGACGTGCTCTGGTCGGCAAACAGCGGGGCGGGGCGGTGGATGGGCATGCGCGCGATGTCGCCGTCGACGTCTCCCAGGCCGTCGATGGGCTCGCCCAGGACGTTGAACATCCTGCCCAGGACCTCGCGACCCACGGGCACCGAGATGGGCGCGCCGGTGTCGACGCAGCGGCTGTTGCGCACCAAGCCGTCGGTGGAGGCCATGGAGATGCAGCGGACGGTGTCGTCGCCCGTGTGCTGGGCCACCTCGACTATGACGTGGCTGCCGTCCTCGTTGTACACCTCGATCGCGTTGTTGAGGTTGGGGAGCTCCCCGCCCTCAAAGCGGATGTCAACGACCGGGCCGATGACCTGAATGATCTTGCCTTCGTTACTCATCATCTCATCCTCTTTACAGTGCGTTCGCGGTGCCGACGATCTCGGTCAGCTCCTGCGTGATCGCCGCCTGACGTGCCTGGTTGAACTGGAGGACCAGCTTGTCCTCGAGCTCCTCCGCGTTGTTGGTGGCCGTGTCCATGGCCAGTCGCCGCGACCCCTGCTCGGCGGTGCGCGTCTCAAGCGAGTTCGAGTAGGCGACGTTATGGACCATGTGAACGATAAGTTGGTCAAGAACGTCATCGGGACTCGGGTCGAAGAGCAGCTCCCGGAACCCGGCCGCCCCGTCTTCCGTGGGGGCGATGGCGTCGTCATACGGGAGCAGGACGTTGATGGCGGGCTCGAAGGTGAGCGTGTTGACGAACCTCGTGTAGCACACCTGGACCTTGCCCACCTTGTCAGCAAGGTAGAGGTCCATGGCCTCGTCCAGGTACTCGTTGAGGGCCGACTCGTTGATCGAGTCGATGGAGATGGGCTCGTCGTTGACCAGCGCAAAGCCCTCGCGTCGCAGCTGGGAGCAGGCGTGCGTGCCAACGACCAGGATGGGGTCCTCGCGGCGGAGGTTCTCGACGGCGTACTTTGTGACGTTGGCGTTATAGCCCCCGCACAGGCCCATGTCCGAGCAGAAGAAGACGGTGTACGCCGCCTCGCTCCTACGCTCTCCCAGAAAGCCCGACTCCAGCTGCTGGCCAGACCGCATGATCTCGCCGACGATGCGCTGCAGGTCCTCCGCATAGGCACGGTTGGCCTCCATGAGCTTGCGCTGCTTGGCAAGCTTGGAATTGGAGATCATCTGCATGGCCTTCGTGATCTTCTTCGTCGACTTGACGGAGCGGATCCGCGACTGGATCGCCTGTCGGTTGCCAGCCATGCTAGCGCACCCCGTTGGCGATCAGGTAGTTGTCGAGCACCTCGCCGATGGCGTCCCTGAGCTCCTCGACCATGTCATCGTCAAGGATTCCGCGGTCGTCGATGGCCGCGAGGAGGTCCGCGTGCCTCTCGCCCATCTCGCGGTGCAGGGCGCGCTCGAACTCGGCGACCTGCTCGACCTCAACCTTGTCGAGGAAGCCGTTCTCGACCGCGTAGAGCGAGGCAACCTGCAGGGACATGGGCAGCGGCGCGTACTGGGGCTGGACGAGCATTGCCTGCAGCCTTGCGCCGTGGTCGATGGACTTCTGGGTGATGGGGTCGAGGTCGCTGCCGAACTGCGTGAAGCTGAGCAGCTCGGCATACTGGGCGAGCTCGAGCTTGAGCGCCCTCGAGACCGACTTCATCGCCTTGGTCTGCGCTGCCGATCCCACGCGCGAGACCGACAGGCCGGAGTCGACTGCCGGGCGCACGCCCGCGTTGAACAGCTCGGTCTGCAGGAAGAGCTGGCCGTCGGTGATGGAGATGACGTTGGTGGGGATGTAGGCCGAGATGTCGCCCGCCTGCGTCTCGACGATGGGCAGCGCGGTGATCGAGCCGCCGCCCAGCTCGTCGTTGAGCTTGCATGCGCGCTCGAGCAGACGGGAGTGCAGGTAGAAGACGTCGCCCGGGAAGGCCTCGCGTCCCGGCGGACGGCGCAGCAAAAGCGACATCGCGCGGTAGGCCACCGCATGCTTGGAGAGGTCGTCGTAGACGATGAGGACGTCCTTGCCCTGCTCCATCCACTCCTCGGCGATGGCGCAGCCCGCATACGGGGCAATGTAGAGCATGGGGGCCTGCTCAGAGGCGGTGGCGACCACGACCGTGGTGTACTCCATGGCGCCGTTCTGGCGCAGCTTCTCGACGAGCTGGGCAACCGTGGACGCCTTCTGGCCGATGGCCACGTAGATGCACAGGACGTCCTTGCCCTTCTGGTTGATGATCGTGTCGATTGCGATGGCGGTCTTGCCGGTCTGACGGTCGCCAATGATGAGCTCGCGCTGGCCCTTGCCGATGGGGATCATCGAGTCGACGACCTTGAGGCCCGTCATGAGGGGCTGGTGCACGCTCTTGCGCGTCATGACGCCCGGAGCCACGCGCTCGATGGGGCGATAGCGGTCACTCGAGATGGGGCCCTTGCCGTCGATGGGGTCGCCCAGGGCGTTGACGACACGCCCGAGCATCTCGTCGCCCACGCGCACCTCGGCGATCTGCTTGGTGCGCTTGACGGACTGGCCCTCCTTGATGTTCTCGTCGCCACCAAGGATGACGATGCCGACCGACTCCTCCTCGAGGTTCAGGATCATGCCCATGGTCCCGTCCTCGAACTCGACCAGCTCGGACGCCATGGCCTTCTCGAGCCCCTGGGCCAGGGCGATGCCGTCGCCCACGGTGATGACGCGGCCGATGTCGTCCGCCTCGATCTTGTCCTCGTAGTGCTTGATGCGCTCCTTGATGAGGGCGCTAATCTCCTGTGGCTTAAGATCCACTTCCTCACCAGCTCTCTCTTAGCAACTCTTCCTTGAGGGACCTGACCCTCGCCTTGAGGGAGGTGTCGTAGACGCGGCCGTCCACGAGGATGCGCATCCCCGCCAGCAGGCTCTCGTCGATCTGATTGGTGATCTCGACGCTCTTGCCGTACTTGGCGCCGATGGCGTCACCGATCTCGCGCGACTCTTCTTCCGTGAGGGGCCGTGCCGACCAGACCGTGACCTCCTGGACCCTGAGGTCCTCGTTGCACAGCGACACGAACTCGTCGAGAATCTCGGGCAGGTTGCGGCCTCGTCCCCCGTCTATGAGGATGAACAGGAGGTTCATGAGGTAGCGGTCTGCCCCGGGAAGGCTCTCGCGGAAGAGCTCCTTCTTCTCGTCCTTGGTTATGGAGCGATTGTCCAGTAGCCGGACGAGGTCACGGTCGCAGGCGCTCCTCAGGAGGACGGCCTCCCGCTTGAGCTCGGAGACCTTGTCCTCCTCCTTTGCCAGGCCAAAGAACGCCTGTGCGTAGCGCTCAGCGACCTGACTCATCCTGAATCTCCTTAACGAACGACTCTATCGCGCGCTGGTCCTGCTCGCGCAGCTCCTCCTCGCCCATCAGCTTGGTGCTGGCGGCAAGGGCGACATCCACGATCTCGCGCTGGAGTTCGCGACGCAGCTCGGCACGCTGCTTCTCAATCCTTGCGTTCGCCTGCTCCAAGGTCGCCTCTGCCTCGCGGCTGGCCTCCTCGAGGATGCGCTCGCGCTCGCTCGCCGCCTCGTTCCTGGCGTTCTCGACCATTCCCCTCGCGCGGACCTGCAGGTCGCGCAGCTCGGCGTCGGCGGCGGCCTTCTCCTGGACGGCCGCCTCCTTGAGGCGCTCGGCATCGTCGATTCTGCTCTGCATGAGCTCCTGGCGCCTCGCAATCATCTCGCGCCCAGGCCCCCAGAGGAACCGCTTGACGAAGTACAGCAGGACGCCCGTCGCACAGAGCTGCGTGACGATCGTCAGGACGTTGGGAAAGAGCTGCTCTGCGACATCGATTTCCACGCCGGTCCCCGTCCTATGCGAAGACGAAGATCAGGATGATCGAGATGAGCAGGCCATAGATGGCGCAGGTCTCCGAGATGGCGTCGCCCAGGATCATGATGGTACGGATCTTGTCGATGGCCTCGGGGTTCCTGCCGACGGACTCGACCGCCTGCGCGCCGACCTTGCCCTCGCCGAATCCGGTCGAGAAGCCGGTGAAGACGGCGATCGCAGCTGCGATGGCAATGAGTCCCTTGGTGATTTCCATTCCCTGTTCCTCCTATTCGTCGCCCAACTCGTTGGACACAAACGCCATGGTCAAAGAGATGAAGATGTACATCTGGATGAATCCGGAGAACACGTCGAAGTACGCGTGGAAGACCGGCGCCAGCACGACGCCGAAGACGTTGAAGGGCAGGCCGAGCCAGCCAAGCAGAAGGTCGGAAAGGACGTTGCACCCCGTGTAGATGAGCGACATGATGATCGACCCCGACAACACGTTGCCAAAGAGTCGCATGGACATCGAGATGAGGGGCGAGAACTTCCCGACGATGTTTCCCAGCGCCAGAAGCGGGATGGGCTCGAACAGACCCTTGAAGTACCCCAGGACGCCGTTGGTCTTGAAGGCGGCACGCTGGATGAGGACCCAGGTGATGACGCCGAGCGACAGCGTGACGCTCAGGTTCTGGGTCGGGGCGTTGAACGCGAAGAGCCCCGAGAGGTTGGCGCAGACCAGGTAAAGCGCGAGCGTGCCGATGTAGGGGCCCATGCGCTCGACGTAGGTCGGGCGCACCACCGATGCCACCATGCCGTCGACCCACTCGATGAGCCACAGGGCGCCGAACACGATGCCCGTGGGCTTCTCGTACGGATCTGCCTGGCGGATCTTCCCGCCCGCATACACGCACAGCGCGCACAGCAGCCCCGTGATGATGATGATCGAGGGGACCTCCTTCTGAATCACCAGGCTCATGCGGCCGACCTCCTAACGCCATAGATCACGAAGGTGAGGATGTGGTTGAGGAAGAGGGGCACGAAGGCGCCGAGGACGTTGAAGAGGTCCGGGCGCATCGCCGCCAGGAGGAGCGGGAGCGCGAGTGCCACCATCCTGAGGGGATACCCCAGCGCGGACGGCCTGGAGCCGGCGACCGCCGCATCGAGCTGCGCCGTCACCGTGGAGGTGAGAACCCGCAGGTACACGTAGTACAAAGCGATGCCCAGCACCAAGGAGCAGGCGACCGTGCGGTCGTGTGGCAGGGCGATGGCAGCCGCCACGAGCACGACGGCCAGCGAAACCCGATACACCCTCCTGTGTTCCTCGATCATGGGACGACCTCCGATTGCGCCATTCATTGAGAGGGCATTATACGGCGAGATGCGGGACAACCCATATCCAACCTGAACAAAAAAAGATGGAGACAATTAGGCGAAGCTGTTACCAGGCTGGAACGCACATGCCGCATCACAGGAAGAGCATATACCATACTGTCCAATCCACGCTGGCATCTCACCAAGGACGGAAGCATGCTCTCAACCGCACAAATCCTCGCCCTCGTGATCTTCCTCGTGATGTTCGTGCTCATCGTCATGGACAAAATCGAGCGCCACATCGTCACGCTCTCGTGTGGCCTGCTCACGCTCGTGATCGTCTTTGGCATCTGCATGCGCAGTCCCGAGGCCATCTGGAACTCGCTCTCGCTCCACGACTTCATCACACCGTCCTTCTGGTACTCGGCCGGCGCCGAGGAGGCAAGCTCGGGCATCAACTGGGCGACCATCACCTTCATCGCGGGCATGATGATCATGGTCGAGGGCATGGCGCACGCGGGCTTCTTCGGCTGGCTCTGCATGCGCCTCGCGAAGGCGGTGAACTACCGGCCCGTCCCGCTCATGATCGCCTTCATGGTCATGTCGGCCGTGCTCGCCATGTTCATCGACTCCATCACGGTCATCCTGTTCCTGGCGACCGTGACCATCGAGCTGGGCAAGCTCCTCAAGATCGACCCCATCCCGATGATCCTGTCCGAGATCTTCTGCGCCAACCTGGGCGGATCGGCGACGATGTGCGGCGATCCCCCCAACATCATCATCGGCACCTCGCTGCACTACTCGTTCTTCGACTTCCTCGTCAACACCGGCGTCATCGCGGGCGTGGGCCTCGTCCTCACCATCGTGTTCTTCTACTTCGCCTTCCGCAAGGAGCTCGAGGGGGAGACCATCTCCGACGAGGACATCGCCGCCCTCCCCTCCCCCGAGTCGGCCATCGAGAGCAGGCGCGACTTCACCTTCGCCGCAGCCATCTTCGGCATCGCCGTGGTGCTGCTGGTGAGCCATGCGGCGACCGGCCTCACGGTCGCCACCATCGGCACGTTCATCGCCGTCATCACGCTGCTGGCCTTCCGCTCGGTCGCCGTCGAGCTGCTCTCGAAGGTCGACTACAAGAACCTCCTGTTCTTCGTGGGACTCTTCGTGGTGGTGAGCGGCCTGGAGGAGACGGGCGTCCTGGTCCTCATGGCCGACCTCATCGGCGCCATCTGCGGCAACAACCTGCACCTGATGATCGCCATCATCATCTGGCTGTCGGCCATCGCGAGCGCCATCGTCGACAACATCCCGTTCTCGGCGACGATGATCCCCATCATCAAGGCGCTGGCCGAGTCCCAGGGCGTGCCCCTGTCCACCCTGGCCTGGACCCTCGCCCTGGGCACCGACATCGGCGGCTCCGCCACCCCCATCGGCGCCTCCGCCAACGTGGTGGGCATCTCCGTGGCCGGCAAGAACGGCTACAAGATCGACTGGGGCAAGTACTGCAGGACGTCCATCCCCGCCACGATCATCGTGATCACCGTCTCGATGCTCATGCTCTTCCTGCGCTACACGTAGGATTCGCCTCTCCACCTCTGTAGGTGATTCGGCCCCGGGTCCTTCTCCGGGCTTCGAACAAGTCCTCGCTTCGCTGCGGAACTTGCCCGGAGAAGGACCCGGGGCCTCCTCATGCCCGGACAGGGCCTCGCCTCGCTGCGGAACTTGCCCGGAGAAGGACCCGGGGCCCCTTCATGCCCGGACAGGGCCTCGCCTCGCCGCGGAACTTGCCCGGAGAAGGACCCGGGGCCCCTTCATGCCCGGACAGGGCCTCGCCTCGCCGCGGAACTTGCCCGGAGAAGGACCCGGGGCCCCTTCATGCCCGGACAGGGCCTCGCCTCGCCGCGGAACTTGCCCGG
>SUUD01000057.1 GCA_015062715.1 Olsenella sp.
GTCGTCCTCGATCACGGGGCGGTCTCCCATGAGGACGAGGGCCCTCGTCGAGGGCAGCAGCGCCACCTCGTCCGCCGTGTAGACCGCGCGCTCCATGGAGTTGCGGTTGCGCGTGTAGTCGGCGGTGAGCCCATCGCCCCTGCGCGACCAGTCCGTCTTGACGATGGTCGACGTGCCGGTCTCCTTGGAGATCTGTTCGGCGGTCGCGTAGTCGCGACCGCCTCCCAGATACAGGGTCGTAGGGCAGTTGCCCCTGATGGTCGCCGCGTCCTCCTCGCCGTAGACGCTCTCGAGCTGCGAGAGGTTTTGGAGGATCACGGTCAGGTCTACGTCGCGCGAGCGGACTACCGAGATGCACTGCGAGAACGAGGGCAGCTTCCCGATGTTCTTGAACTCGTCGAAGATGAGCGAGACGGGCCTCGGCAGGACGCCGCCTGCGGCATCCGCCGCGCGGAGCGGCAGGTTGATTGCCTGCCACGCGAACAGCGACATCAGGCAGTTGAGAGAGCCGTCGAAGTCGGAGGTGATCACGAAGGTCACGGTGGGTGGCCTCGGGGTCCCGTCGGGCATCTTGGTCTGGCCGAGCAATTCGAGGTGCACCTCGTCCTCGCCGGTCGCGCCGGCCAGCAGCGTCTTCACTCCCTTGTCGGTCAGCGAGGCCATGCGGGCGTGCGAGGATATGACAAAGGACTTGAGTGTCTTGCCGGCGCCGTGCCGGAACTGGTGCCAGAGGTCGAGCGCCTCGTCCTCGTCAGGCCGAAGCCCGCGCACCTTCGTCCCATCTGGTAGCTCGCGCCAGTCGGCGGGACGGATGCGGTCGTAGTTGCGGCGGAGGTCGGAATCAACACGCTCGGGGGCCTGCCTCACAGCCACCTGGCGGGTTCCGCGCACTCCGGGGGTCGCCTTGGGCGGTGCCGGCTTGGTACCCGTCTCGATTTGCTCGAATATCTGGTCAAGCCCATTGGGCTTGCCCCTGCCGTCATCATCACCCATGTCGGCCATGCTCGTGAAGTCCAGGAACGTCTTCATCGTCATGTCCTTGCGCGGCAGCCAGTCAAGCATGAGCGTGAGGATTGCTCGGTAGAAGAGCTTCTCTCCGTTGTCCCATATGGGGTCGGATGACTCCCTGCCATTGTTGGTGTTGTCGACGAGGCAGTTGACGAAGGTGAGGATGTCGGCGTGAGAGTGGATGAAAGAGAGCGGGTTCCAGCGTGCGGATCGTTCCATGTCCTTCGTGTTGAGCACGACCACGTTTCGTCCTCTGCGGATGAGCTGTGCGCCAACCCTCTCGAGGGTCGTGCCCTTCGGGTCGAAGACCACGATGTCACGGTCTGCGTCCTGCATGAGGTTGGGCTCGACGAACCCCGCGGTCTTGCCGGATCCTGATCCGCCGACGACGAGGACGTTGCGGTTGGTGATTGACCTCCTGACGCCGCCCGTGGGCCTGATGGCGATACCGAGGTGCTTCGTCAGGATGATGTTGTTGTCGGGGTCCTCCGCGTCACGGTAGACCTCGCCCTCGGCGACCGTGCCCTTGCGGGCGCTGCCGTACTCGTCGCCGAACCGAAGGTTGCGGGGCCTCGAGACGACAGCGGAGAGCAGCATCATGGGTACGGCAGCCCCGACCATGCCGACTCCCGCCGCGAGCCCGTGGAATGAGGCCGCGAACGGCGCGGCTGCAATCGAGGGCAGGAGCTCTCGAGGCGCCGTCGTGGCAAGGGCGATGATGGGCGAGCGTGACGCCTCCGCGCACATGCCCAACCTCATGCCCAGCCAACCTAGCAACACCGTGGCGGCGAGCGTTGCACAGAGATGCCCCTTGCCTGGCATCTCCTAGCGGACCTCCTCGGGCTCCGGGAGCATGTCGGATGCCAGTTCGAGGCCCGCTCCCTGCACGGCGCGGACGTCCCTGATCAGCGACTCGGCGTCGTAGCCTGCGGGCCCCATGACCCCCGTCGTTTCCGGGACCGGTTCCCGCGCGGCCCACTCGACGGTGGCGAGCGGCCCCTCATCGACGTAGTCGACCGTGCTGTCGGCCTCGACCATCCGGAGGCTCTGCAGGATGAATCCGTCGATTCCCTCGATGGCCTGTGCGCACCGCTCGTCCTTGGTCTCGTAGGCCATCACGGCGATCCACTTGCCCTCGATAGGCTCCTCCGCAGCCTCGACGTCCAGCCCCTCAGCCCTCATGAGTTCGACGAACTGGTCGCGGACGTCCCTCCTGCTGAAGTGCTGAACGAGCACCGTCTTCGTGGGGTTGTCCTTGGGCATGGCCTCGACCGTGTCGACGGTGTTTGTGGGGTCGTGCGGGTCGACGTACCTCCGGACCATCCTGATGGCGCCCCTCGTCCCCGACACGGCCGTGCTTCCCAGCGCCCCGACGGCCGGTTCGACCACCTTGCGTGCCAGCATCGAGGTCGCCACCCTCAGCGCCGACCTCCCCATGTCGATGAGCGCCCTCGAAGTCGTGCGACCGGCCTCGTCGCCTGCGTCTTGTGCCATGAGCTTCGCCTTTCCCTAGCCGTCCTGTCGTTCCTTCGTCCCCGTTCTGCGGCGCGGTGGAGAGCGTGCCGAGAGGGGTTGGTGCTGGCTACTGTCCTTTCGGGGCGCCCCCTTTCCCGAAGGCCCTCGCCGCCGCGGTTGCCGCCTCGTCCCTCGTCGCCGAGGAGGGGACCTCGAGGGCGCTGGCGCCACCGGGGGCGTTGAGGCAAACCCACCCGCCTGAGGTGCGCGCTACGACGGGACTCCATGCGCCGTGGGGAATCGTCCCCTTCGCGTGGGCGCGACCGGCGGCGCGGCGCGCGAGGTAGGGATTGAGGCGCTTCGTCGTCGGCGCAGGGGAGAGCCAGTGGGTGAGCGACATCGCGCCATCGGGTCCGTCGTGCGTGGCCCAGTAGTCCTTCAGGCTCTCGCGGTATGCCTCGACTGCCTCCTCGGGGCTGACGCCCCTCCTGCCAAGCTCCCTGAGGGCGTCGATGACCTCCGAGACCCACTCCTCCCTCACGGGCTTGACCGAGATCTCGCAGAGCGCTCTTGCAGCCTTGAGGATCTGTTCGTCCTCGGCGACTGCGCCGTCCCGCCCGTCCTCACCCATAGGGGATAGGTGATAGGGGATAGGAGATAGTCGCGTGTCATTCTTTATATGCGGTTGTTGAAAGCTCGCGCCGCCGCTGGTAGGGGTCTTGTCCCCAATGTCATGCTGCCTGACAACGTCGCGCCGCGCGACGTTGGGAATGTCAGGCTGCGCGACATTGGAATCAGTTTTCGACATTTCTGAGGCTGCGGGCGCTTCCCATGGCTCGCCGTCCCCAATGTCATGCTCCCTGACATTGGGCCCTGCCTGCTGTCTTCCGGCTAAGGCCCCGGTTATGTCGCCACCGGTGATGACGGGCGGTGCCAAGGACTCGCCTCCCACGTAGGGCTCGATGGAGGCGCCCCCGTCGAGTACCGTCTCGGCGACCGTTCCCATCCACCGGGCCAGGCACTCGTTCACCGCGACCTGCGAGGCTGAGTAGATGTTCACGTGCCTCCCGCCATGGCTCGTGTGCGTCCGGGCCCTGACGTAGACCAGGCCGTCGTCGAGAAGCTCCTGCAGCGCGGCGTTGACGCTCTGGCGGGCATACCCGGTCATCCTGGCTATGTGGGACTGCGTCGCTATGAGCAGCGACGTGTCATGGTGCGTGTACTGGTAAATCGTGGCGTAGACCGCCAGCTTGGCCGAGCCGGGCTTCAGGTCGAGCCCGTCGGGGTCGGTCATCCAGAGGTAGACCATGTAGCCCTGGGTGGCGTCACGCGCCATCCGGTCCCTCGCCGGGGGGCTCATCCTTCGGCTCCCAGGTTCTTAGCGGCCCCCTCTGCGCTAGCCTGCCTCTCGGGGCCGCCCCAGGGTACGGCGCGCCTCGGCGCGCCTTGGCTCCTCGCCTTCATGCGGCCACCCCCTACGCGAGGGCATGGGGCTTGTAGAGCGGCTGCGAGCGCACCCACTCCTCGAGGTCGTCCTCGAGGATTTTCGGGAACCCCTCGTCGAAGTAGTGGTGGGCGGGGAGCTGCCCGAGGTCTAGCGCCCTCCTGATGATCTTGGGAGAGGTGTTCGCCCATGCCGCGGCGTCATTCACGGAGAGGACCCTCGCTCGTGGGCGCACGTGCTGTCTCGTCCTGTTGTTCGCCATGGCTAGGCCTCCCTTCCGCCCTCGCCCGAGTGGTACAGGTCGTCTAGTGTGAGTCCGAAGTATGCGGCCAGTGGGAGCAGCTCGTTGGAGCGGAGGAGCCGCTTGCCCTGCAGGCTCTTCTTCAAGGGCTGGTAGTTCAGTCCCGTCTTGCGGGCGAGCACGGACACCGGAATGCCCCGGTTCCTCACTTGCTCAGAAATGCACTCCTCGGCAGACATACCGCTCACCTCCTCGGTAAAGATGATAGCACGATAAATCAAATAAAATCTGATGTAACACGAAAAAATGTCGTGTTTTGGAGAAACATAATTAAGAATTGACCCGAACATCGACAGAGGAGGGTCATTTTGGACATGACGTACCTTGCGAACCGGCTGAGGACATGCCGCGAGGAGAAGGGCCTGACCCTGAAGGAGGTCGGGAGGCAGGTCGGACGGACCGAGTCGGGGGTGGGCGCCTGGGAGAGGGCGAGGACCGAGCCCGATCACGACACCCTCGAGAAGCTCGCGGAGCTCTATGACGTCGACATATCGACCTTCTTCGAGAGGGGCCACAAGGAACTCTCGCTATCTGCCGAGGAGTTCGACCTGGTCCTCGACTTCCGCGAGCTCGACGCCCGCGGGAAGGACGTGGTGAGGAGCGTCGCCGTCGCCATGCTGGAGAACCAGTACAAGACCGACCTTGATGACGGGAGCGACCCTGAGGAATGATCGTGGCGTTCTCCCAAGCCATGAAGGGCGCCCGGTCAATCCCCCGGGACTCGGTATGGCATGTGATAGCAGCTCCTTAGACCTTCGACCGCTATGGGGACAGCAATGGCAAAGCAAGGAACAAGACGGCACCATGGCCACGTCAAGGAGGTACGGCCTGGGGTCTGGAGGATTCGTGTCGAGCGAGGGGTGACCCTGTGGCGCGGGACGGGAGACGAGCCGACGCGCCGGGCAGCGAAGGCGAGGGTCTATTCCGAGACCTTCGAGGGGAGTCGGGCTGAGGCGGAGGAGCGAGCCGACGCAATCTGGGTCGAGATGGGCGAGGACAGAAACATCGGCGACCGGATGACGTTGGGCGAGTACTTCGACGAGCTCTACGTGCCCGACCACCTCAGCAGGCGCAGGAAGAAGACGCAGTCCAAGTACACCTCGATCTTCGACCGCTACATCAGGCCAGTGTTTGGCAATGACTGGCCGCCCGACATCAGCTATCGGCGCGGGCAGAGATGGATTGACGAGGTCGAGTCTCCTGCACAACAGAGGGAGGTCCTCCTCGTCGCCCGCGCCGTCGTCCATTCCATGGAGGCGCAGCTTGCGATCAGGGAGCCCGTCGTCTTCCTCAACAAGCTCGAGCTGAGGCACAAGCAGGTGCATCGTAAGGACACTTGGACTGCCGAGGATGTCCTCGAGGGAATGAGGCGTCTCAGGGACACGAGGATGGAGAGGCTGTTCCTCGTAATGGCGGGAGCCGGTACGAGGCGCTCCGAGGCGTTGGCGCTGCGCTGTCCCGACGACTTTGTCTTCGAGGTCGCAGGTGACGGCGCCGTCCTTGCTAGGGCGCACATCCGCGCAACCTACACGGCGGAGGACGGCCTGCTTGACCTGACCAAGACGGGCCGCGACAGGGCGATTACGATAGGGGAGCCCTTCTCGAGCCGCCTCCGGGAACTCATGCCCGAGGAGGGATGCACCGAACCGATTCTCCCATCGTTGAGGCGCAGGCGGACCAAGGATGAGATGGAGAACGGGCTGCCTGGAGGGGACGAGTTCTTCGACGGCTGCCTGGTGGCTTCGGTGACGCCGCGGACGGTTGCCGATATATGGAAGAAGCTCTTTGACGAGCCAAGGCCATATCAGTTGCGCACGAGGATGAAGACGACTAAGGGCGGTCCCTTGGCAGGCATGGACTTCATCGAGCTCGAGAGCCTTCGCCACACCAACGAGACTCTCGCGGTCGAAGCTGGGCTCTCCTCGACTATCACCTCCCTTGCCCATGGGCACTCGCAGGAGATCTCTTACGGCCACTATCTTGGTCAGAGGGGCGTTGCCGACGCAAATGCAGAGGCGGTGAGGCGTAGGATAGAGGGGGAGGTAAGGGAATGAGCGGAGCCAACAGGAGGGCTAGTCGCGGTTTTATTCAAACAAGCGTGTCGGATAGTTGTCGGGAAGGCTATTCCGACCTACGTTCAAACGGCGCGTTTCCCGAGCAGACTCTGCACGTTTGTGCTGGTAAAATAGGCTATTGCTTGGTTTCGAACGCCTCTCGTAAAGCGGGGGTCATCAGTTCGAGTCTGATAGCTGGCTCCAGTAAAATCGCAGGTCAGGACAGGTGTTGTCCTGACCTTTTTCCTTTCAAACGGACCTCTTAAAGTCCCGAGGGTAGAACATGCTGGTCCGACGTCACGTTGCCATGGCCAGTCTGTCTGCATGGAACGCGATTTGCGTTCTGCGCGCCGGTTCGGGGGCCATACGCCCCGCACGGATCGCGATTTGGGTTCTGCGCGCCGGTTCGGGGGCCAGACGCCCCGCATGGAACGCGATTTGCGTTCTGCGCGCCGGTTCGGGGGCCATACGCCCCGCACGGAACGCGATTTGCGTTCGACGCGGCACATCTGGGCCCAAACGCCCCGCATGGAACGCGATTTCCGTTCTGTGCGCAGGTGCGGGGGCCAAACATCCCGCATGGAACGCGATTTGCGTTCGGTGCGCCAGTGCGGCGGTGCGAGGGCGCGCGGCCACGTCCCGCCGCGGGCACAGACCCTACACCAGGCCCAGCTGCTGGAAGGCGTGCAGCACGCCGTCGTGGTTGAGGTCGTCGGTCACGAGGTCGGCGGCACGCTTGACCTCGTCCTTGCTGTCGCCCATGGCCACGCCCATGTCGGCTGCCTGGAACATGCCGATGTCGTTCACCGAGTCGCCGATGGCCACCGTGCGCCAGCCCGTCCCCAGGTGCTCGCGCACCACGTCCATGCCCGTCACCTTGTTGAAGCGCTCGTCCGCGACCTCGAAGGCGAAACGTAGGGGGTAGGCGGCGATTCCCGTGGGCAGGTCGAGCTTGGCGAGACGCTTGGAGGCGGTGCCGTCCGCAAAGGTTACGATGTACTTCTGTACCTCGGCGAAGTCCTCGTCGCTCATGTCGGTGATCTCGCCCATGGTGAACCCGGGGCCCACGAACCTCTGGGACACCCTTCGGGCGATGGCCTTCACGCCGGGCACGCGCGAATAGAGGTAGTTCCGCCTGGTGCCCTCTGACATGATCATGCAGCGCGGGGCGGCGATGGCCTTGAAGGCGGCGCGGGCGCGCTCGGCCCCCAGCGTCTCGAAGAGCAGCTGCTCTCCGCGGAACTCGATGTCGGTGCCGGCGCCGCAGCACACCCCGTCGAACTCCTCGGGCCAGTGACCCACCGACCCGCCACGCGTGCGGCTGGTGTTGGCGACCACCACGTGCCCGTTCGCCCGGGCGTCGAGCACGGCCTGGCGCGCCGTCTCGGGCACCTTGCCCCATGACCAGTAGGTGTGGTCGAGGTCGAGGAAGACGATGGTGCGCATGGGACCCCCTTGTCTGGCTGCAACATTCTAATGATAGGGCATGCAGGCAGGGAATAGCCGCATGAAAAGGGGGCCGCCTGTTGGCGACCCCCAAGGGGAGAGCTGGTTGCCGTGCGCTAGTTCTTCTTGCGGGTGAGGACCAGCGCGGCGAAGGCGGCGAGGAAGGCGAACAGGCCGTAGTTGGCGCCGGTGAGCGGCTGGGGCTCGGCAGGCGCAGACTCCTCCTCGGCCTCCTCGGTGGCCTCCTCCTCGACGGCCTCCTCGTCCTCGGCCTCCTCGGTGGCCTCGGGGAGCAGCTCGACGTACTCGGGCTCGGTCACGTTGGCGGCAGCGGCCTCGGCGTCAAAGGCGTCCATGTCGGCAGCGTAGGTCACGGGAGTGGCCAGGGTGCCGTCGGCGGCGAGGTCGGAGGCGACGAACGGGGTGCTCGTGTCGCCGGCCTCGAGGTAGGCGCGGACCTCGTTCAGAAGCGTGTTGCAGCGCTCGTAGACGAGCTCGGACGCGGCCCTGTGGGCCTCGTTGGCCAGGGCGTTGCGCGCGGCGCCGGCAGGGGTGGCCTGCATCTTGGCGTCGACGGACTCCTGCTGGGCGATGAGCTCGGCCTGCAGGGCGTCGAGGTAGGCGTGGACGCCGTCGCCCAGGACGTCGCGGTGGTTGTAGGCAAGCGTGTTGAGGTCCATGAAGAGGTAGGCGAGCGACTTGGAGCCGCTGTCCTGCATGGCGAGGGCCTCGTTCTCGGCGACGAGGGCCTCGTCGTAGACGCGCTCGCCGGCCTCGTTACGGGTGAACTCGTTCTCGTTGCCCACGTGGCTGGAGTCGAACTCGCCGAAGCTGGGGTAGAACTCGGGGTCGAGCTCGGTCAGCAGCGCGGAGTAGCCCGGGACGTAGACGCTGAACTCGCCGCGGGACAGGGCCTCCCACTGGATGGTGGCGATGTCGGGGTCCATGCCGGCGCGGGTCTGGAAGATGTGGCACTCGACCGTGCGGTTGTTGCCGATGGCGTAGAGGTTGTCGTTGGCGTTGGCGTCGACGTCGGTGCCCTCGCCACGGACGCGGACGCTCTTGAGCATGTCGAAGACGCCGTAGTCGGAGCGGCCGGGGGTGAAGATGAGCTGCGGGTCGGCGATGGTCTCGACCTGGCCGAGCTCGTTCAGGGTGTAGTCGGTGTCGGCGGCGATGCCGTCCTCGAAGTACTTGTGGCCCTGGACGTAGCGGGTGTCCTGGCCGGCGGCCTCGTCCTCGACGCCGTAGGACTTGGCGACGTTGATGACGCCGTCCTCCTCGACGAGCGTACCGGCGTCCTCGGCGACCTTGACGAGGTCGGCGGAGTGCAGGCAGACGTCGGTGTCGTCGATGTCGACGACGAACTGCAGGTTGCTCATGTTGGGGTTGAGCGAGGCCTGGTCGGCGCCCATCTTGATGGCGATCCACTGGTGGCCGGAGAGCTGCTGGAAGTTCCAGACCTCGTTGGCGTCGCCGATCCAGATCTGGTTGCAGTCCTGGGAGCCCTGCTCGTCGATGATCCCGCCGAGCAGCTCGACGCCCTCGCGGGCGGTCGAGGCCTCGGAGAGGATGACGTCGGTGAGGTTGTACTCGCCGATGCCGTTGTCAAGCGTGGGGTCGATCTCGAAGATCGCGTCGTTGCAGCCGGTGGTGAGCGTGCAGTCGGCGGTCACGCCCATCTCGTTGACGCCGGCCTCGGAGTAGGCCTTGACGGCGCCGTCCCAGTCCTCGGGAAGGTCACGTAGGTAGGTGTAGCGATAGGTG
>SUUD01000058.1 GCA_015062715.1 Olsenella sp.
ACCTGGCGCTCCACGTAGACGAAGGTGGTGTCCTGGGTGACGGTCTCGAGGTAGTCGGAGCCGTTGCCGCCCAGGACCGAAGCCAGGACGCGGGCGGTGACCGGCGCGTTGGTGACCTCCTGGGGGTTGCAGTAGATGGTCTTGCAGTCGACGCTCATGGCAAGGACGTTGCCCTTGCGGTCGTAGATGGTGCCGCGCTTGGCGTTGATGACGGCCACGTTGGTGCGCTGGGTCTCGGCGCGCTCCGCGAGGCGCGGCCCGTCGATGACCTGGATCCACACCAGGCGCAGCACGATGATGCCCATGACCAGGAAGAAGAGGCCCTCGACCAGGTTCATGACCGAGGACGGCGCGCCAAGGGGCAGGCCGCCGCGAGAAGGGCGCGGCGCCTCGTCATAGGAGGAGCCGCGCCTGTTGCCGGCGTTGGAACGCGACTGTCGGGAACCCGCCATGCCTGGCGGTCCTAGGCTTGTGCGGATGCGTCGTCGGCCGCGGCGTCCGGGTCGGCCACCTCGGCCTCGTCCGTGGTCGCGCCGGCCTTGGCGGTGTCGTCGACGTCGGCGTCCCCGGAGGCGGGCATCGCCATCGTCGTGTAGATGCGCTCGGGCTCTTCCTCTGCCTCGGCGTCCTCGGCAGGGCCGAAGAGGAACTCCATGGTGCCCTCGAGCGCCTCGGAGCTCGCGGCCTCGTCCTGCTCGGATGCGGCCTCGTCCTGCTCGACGGGCGCGGGAGCGGCGACGAGCGGGACCGAGATCTCCTCGTAGTCGGTGACCTTCACCATGCCGTAGTTCTGGGTGGCGATGCGGTCGATGCGCGAGGTGTCGGCGAGGACGGACCTCGTGACCTTGAGGTCGGTCTCGAGCACCTGCGCGGCCTTGATCTGGGCGCGCAGGCTGCTGGTCGACTGGAGCGTGGTGAGCGTGGCCGCGCAGATGCCGACGCGGCAGGCCCCCAGTATGACGACGGTCACGACGGCAATTACCGCCAGCCGTGCCCGCACGAGGAAGTCGTCGGAGACACCCTGGCGTACGCGCGCGTCGAGGCCGGCGCCATTGACGACCTCGAGGGCCGGGCGCAGCGACGCGCGCTGGTATGCCTGGCTCCCCTCGGCATATGCAAGGCTCACGGCCTCGGATCCTGCGTAGCTCATGGTGACTCCTTGGTGGTGCGTGTGTGGTTCGTTCGTGCCGCTGGTGTGGTGCGTTTGTGGTGTGATGGTGGTGTGGTGCGGCGGTGGTGCGTTGGTGGTTCGTTTGGGGTGCGTTCGTGGTTCGTGGTGGTGCGTTGTGGTGCTATTCACGTCTCGGCCTTGCGGCCGTTCTGTGACCTCTCATGCGCTAGGCGTCGAGCCTCACCGCCACGCGCATCTTGGCGCTCCGTGCCCGGGGGTTCTCCTCGAGCTCCTCGGCGCCGGCGACCAGGGGCCGCCTCGTCCTGACGTCGAGCACCGGCACGTTCCCGCACACGCACACCGGGAGGTCCGGCGGGCAGGTGCAGCCCCGTGACATCTCGCCGAAGACGTGCTTGACGATGCGGTCCTCGAGCGAGTGGTAGCTGATGACGCAGATCCTGCCGCCGGGATGGGCCCAGCGCACGGCTGCCTCGAGGCCCCGCTCCAGGACCTCCAGCTCATGGTTCACCTCGATGCGCAGCGCCTGGAAGGACTTGCGCGCGGGGTGTCCCCCATGCCGGCGCGCGGCGGCGGGAATCCCCGCCTTGACGGCGTCGGCGAGCTCGAGGGTGGTGGCAAAGGGCGCCTTGGCGCGCCTGCGCACGATCTCTCGTGCGATGCGGGCCGCGTGGCCCTCGTCACCGTAGACGCGAAGGATCCGGGTGAGGTCTGCTTCGTTGTAGGTGTTTACGACCTCTGCTGCGGTTAGGGTGTTGTTCCCCGGATCCATCCGCATGTCAAGTGGGGCGTCTTCGTGGTAGGAGAAGCCCCGTTCGGGAATATCGAGCTGTGGCGAGGAGACGCCGAGGTCGAACAGGAAGCAGTCGACCCCGTCGACGCGCGCCTTGAGCAGGAGCTCGTCGAGGTCCCCGAAGTTTCCCTTGAGGAACAGGTGGGCGGCCTCGGGGGCCTCCCGCTCCATGCGCCTCTCGGCCGCCTCGAGCGCCATGTCGTCCTGGTCGATGCCCAGGGACAGGCCCCCGGGCGCGATGCGGCGGGCGAGCTCGACCGTATGGCCGGCTCCCCCGAGCGTGCAGTCGCAGACGACGTCTCCCGGCTTGGGGTCCAGCTCGCGCAGGACCTCCTCGAGCATCACGGGTACGTGCCGGTATTCGCTTGTCAAGGCGTCCCTCCCCTCGGCCTACTCGGCAGAGTCGAACATGAGGGCATCGAGCTCGGCGTCGTCGTCGGCATCGTCGTCGACGGTCGCGGCGTTCCAGACCTCGAAGTGGTCACCGTTGCCGATGACCGTGACGGCACGGGAGATCCCGTACTGCTCGAGCTTCGCGGCGGGAAGCTTGCCAAGCGCGATGCGACCGGCATTGTCGACCTCGACGATGACGGTCCTCGCGTTGAGCTTCCTCTTGAGGGCGTCGTGCTTGCGGTTGCGCGCGTCGAAGCCGTTCTCGAAGAAGCTCATGACCCACTCGGCGTGGGCCTCGGGGGTGAACCCATAGATCGCGCCATTGACGGGAACCAGGTGGACCACGCCGTCGAACTGCTTGCGGAAGCTGGCGGGAAGGGTGAGGCGCTGCTTGGCGTCCAGGTTGTGCTGGTAGGAGCCGGTCAGGTACACCCTTCCTCCTCTCTCTTCCGTGTCCATGGCGTCGCGAGACACCAGTCCCCTTGATGGCTGAATCGATGATAACGCAAACGCGATTTTTTGCCACACTTCGCCCCACTTTTCCCCCTTTCGAAACGTTTCCGCGGGTGAACGGCCATCTTGGGGGTCCAAACGGGACCACGCCCCACCAGATGTTGTGGTGGGGCGTCGGGCGAGACACCACCGCTCGGGCGGCATCGGAACAAATCGAACGGTTTTCTCCGAACGCGATGTGGCGAAGATGTGAGTCGTGTGGGAAGGGCGATGGCCGGCGCGTCAACGCACCAGCTGTGCGGGGGCCTTGCGAGAAGGCACCGCATAGCTGGTGCGTCGATACGCGCCTAGTGCATCTACGCACCGCTTGTGCGGGGCGTTTGTGCGAAGGTCCCTCACGAACGGTGCGTTGGCGCGGGCCGAATCACAACATTGAGTGGTGCGGCGCCAGAAGGAGGGAGGCAAGCGCCCTGCGGGAGTAGGCCGTGCGCTCCGAGGGCTCGACGTAGCGCTTGCCCAGGCCCCTGCAGATTGTCTTGTGCAGCAGGTCGCGACCCTTCTCCGTCTTAAGCTCGGCATTGGTCACGCGAGCAAGGCGAATCCCCTTGAGCTCGATCTCCTTCTCGCGGATTGAGTCGCGCGTCATGCCCTTGGGGTCAGCGTGTTCGAGATCGCTGTCGTATTCGAGGCCAAAGCGCCTGTCGGGCCAGTAGAGGTCGATGAACCTCCTGGGTCCATCCTCCCCCGCTCCTGCAGGCACCTCCCAGTTGAGATGGGGCATGCCGACCTCACGTCCACCCATCTCGCTGGGCAGCGAGACGAGCATCGACGTGATTGTCTCGCGAGGTGACGCGGAGCCGTCTGCCACCCATGCCAGCGCGCCCGCCGCCTTCTGCGCCTGCGGTGCATTCCCAGCCCCCTCGAGGTAGCCCAGCAGTCGTTCGCGCGTTGTAAGCACGCGGCGCCCGGCAAATCCCCTGCTGTTCGACGGGTCGAACCGGTAGGTCGAGCAGAGCTCGTAGCCAAGGCGGACAAGCTCGATGCGCGACAGCCGGGACGCCATCTGGAGGAAGCAGAACTCGGGGGTGCTCACATACACGCCCCGCACGGGAGACACAAACGAGCCTGGTGGCACCTCATGCGGCCAGAGACTGCAGGCAAACCAATCGGAGACAACCCTCTTGCGGCAGCTAGAGATGAGAAGGTGGACGGGAGATCTCCCGCATCCGAGCCTCTGCAGGCAGGACTCCCTGTCCATAAGGGCATGCAGCGAGCACTCGGCATCGGCGAGTGACGCCACGTCGACGGGCTGCCGGAGCGCGTCCTCGCGCTCGAGGTACGTCAGAGAGGAGTATGCCGAGAGATAGATGCCCATACACCGACGATACGACCAGCCCAAGGGCATGGGACCGGCGTTTGCACGACTTCTTTCAACGTCTGACCAACTTCCAACAGACTTCCAACAGATTTGCCGAACGCCCACGTAGGCGACTCGTCTCAACGGGCCTTGACGTCGATCGAGCTGCGAGAGCAAGCGTGGAGGATATGTGAATGCGCAGGTATAGGTGGTGGTCCAGGCGTCTGAGCCCGCACGTCACGTCTCGAAGCGGACACTTTGCGCACGAATGCCTCTGTGGTGGCCGCGTCAACGCACCTGCTGTGCGGGGCCCTTGCGAGAAGGCACCGCACGAACGATGCGTTGATACGTGCCTGGTGCATCTACGTACCGCTTGTGCGGGGCGTTTGCGCGAAGGCACCGCGCGGACGATGCGTTGGCGCGGGCCCGCTCCCCTACTCCCGGACCCGCGCGCGTGGGTGGGCCCCCAGGTAGGCCATGCGCACGTGCGTGCGGTCGACGTGGGTGTAGAGCTGCGTGGTCGAGATGTCCGAGTGCCCCAGGATCTCCTGGACGATGCGCAGGTCCGCGCCGCCCTCGAGCATGTGCGTGGCAAAGCTGTGGCGCAGGGTGTGCGGGTGCAGCCCCTCGATCCCGACGAGGCGCCCGTAGCGCTCGACGATCGCGTGCACGGACTGGCGGCTGATGCGGCCGCCCCGCACGTTGAGGAAGACCGCCGGGGTGGGCGTCCTGCCGACAAGCCCCTCCCGCCAGGTGTCGAGATATGCGCGCAGCTGGGAGGCGGCCGTCCCCATCACGGGTACGACGCGCTCCTTCGAGCCCTTGCCCAGCACGCGCAGGACCTCCTCGTCGAGCGCCAGGTCGCGCTGGTCGAGGCCGCAGAGCTCGCTCACGCGCAGGCCACAGCCATAGAGCACCTCCAGGATGGTCCGATCACGCTGGCCGGCGGGGGTCTGCGCGAAGGGCTGGTCGAGCAGGGCGGCAGCCTGCTCGTGGCTGATGACGTCGGGCAGGTGCTTGGCCTTGCGCGGCAGCGGCAGGTCGGCCGTGGGGTGCTCGGCGCAGATCTGCTCGGTCACCATGAAGCGGTGGAAGCCCTTGATCGCAGAGACGGCCCGCTCGACCGAGGCCGGCGCCAGGCCCACCTCGACCAGCGCCCCCAGGTGCGCCTCGATGTCCTGGCGGGTCACTTCGGAGGGCTCGGCTATGCCCGCGTCCTCCAGGTAGCGCAGGTAGCGCACGAGGTCGCGCCCGTAGGACTGGACCGTGTTGGGCGACGAGCCGCGCTCTATCGCGAGGTACCCCAGGTACTCGTCGAGCGCAGCGGTCAGAGGCGACGGGGCAAGCCCCTCCATGAGGTCGGAGACGGACACGGGCGCTACTCCCCCACCGTGTCGGACGCCGGCGCGATGCCCTCGTCGCTGATCACGGGCACGCCCACCACGTGCAGGTCGGTGCGCGCGATGCCCTCGTGGTGCGCGATGGCGGCGCGGACGAACTCGCGGAAGAGCGGCGCCGGCTTGTTGGGACGGCTCTTGAACTCGGGGTGCGCCTGGCTCGCGACGAACCAGGGGTGCAGCTCCTCGGGCAGCTCGACCATCTCGACCAGGCGGTCGTCGGGCGAGACGCCCGAGATGACCAGCCCGGCCTCGCGCAGGCGGTCGCGATAGGCGTTGTTGACCTCGTAGCGGTGGCGGTGGCGCTCGTAGATGAGGTCGGCGTCGTAGGCCTCGTGGGCAAGGGTCCCGGGCACGACCTTGCAGGGATAGGCGCCCAGGCGCATGGTGCCGCCCTTGTCGTCGATGTCGAGCTGGTCGGGCATGATGTGGATGACGGGATGTGGGCTGTCCTCGACGAACTCGGCCGAGTGGGCACCCGCAAGGCCGCAGGCGTCACGCGCGAACTCGACCACGGCAACCTGCAGGCCCAGGCACACGCCCAGGTATGGGATCAGCTCGGTGCGCGCCTTGTGGGCAGAGAGGATCTTGCCCTCGACGCCGCGGTGGCCAAAGCCGCCCGGCACCAGGATGCCGTCGGCACCGGCCAGGACCTCGTCGACGTTGTCCTCGGTCAGCTCCTCGCCGTCGACGAGCTCGATGTCGACGTTGCGGCCAAAGTAGACGCCCGAGTGGTGCAGGGCCTCGATGACCGAGAGGTAGGCGTCCGGGAGCTGGGTGTACTTGCCCACCACCTTGATGTGCGTGACCTCCTCGAGCGCGGCCGCCTCGTGCATGGCGTCGGTGAAGGAGTACCAGGGGCTCATGTCGCTGGGACGCACCTCCAGGCCCAGCCGCTCGAGGACCTTCTCGTCAAAGCCCTGCTCGGCCAGGTGACGCGGGACGTCGTAGATGGAGGCGCAGTCGGAGTTCTCGAAGACGCAGTCCTCGTCGACGTCGCAGAAGTGCGCGATCTTGGCGCGGATGTCGGCGGCGACCTCGTGGTCGGAGCGGCAGACGATGAAGTCGGGCTGGATGCCCATCGAGCGCAGCTCCTTGACGGAGTGCTGGGTGGGCTTGGTCTTGATCTCGTGGGCGGCGGCGATGTAGGGCACCAGGCTCACGTGGATGATGGCGACGTTGGCCGCGCCCTTGTCCTTGCGGAACTGGCGCACGGCCTCGACGAAGGGCTGGCCCTCGATGTCGCCGATGGTGCCGCCGAGCTCGGTGATGACGACGTCGGCGCCGGTCATCTCCTCGATGCGGGCGAAGCGGGCCTTGATCTCGTTGGTGACGTGCGGGATGACCTGGACCGTGCCGCCGAGGAAGTCGCCGCGGCGCTCGCGCGAGATGAGCGTCTGGTAGATGAGGCCGGTCGTGAAGTTGGACTCGTAGGTGAGGTTCTCGTTGATGAAGCGCTCGTAGTGGCCGAGGTCGAGGTCGGTCTCCTTGCCGTCCTCGGTGACAAAGACCTCGCCGTGCTGGAACGGGCTCATGGTGCCGGGGTCGACGTTGAGGTAGGGGTCGGCCTTCTGCATCATGACCTTGTAGCCGCGCGCCTTGAGCAGGCGCCCCAGCGAGGCCGCCGTGATGCCCTTGCCCAGCGCCGACACGACGCCGCCGGTGACGAAGATGTGCTTTGTCATGATTGCCTCCCGCGTGAGTCTTCCTGACTTCTCCACGGGTCTTCATTGTAGCGCGGAATTGTTACGTGGGCGAAAAAACCCGACGAGCGTCGGGGGCAATTCCACGCCCCCGCCCGCGGGACACTCACCCCGGAGGATTTGTCCCACTTTGGGACAAATCCTCCGGGGTGAGTGTCCCAAAGTGGGACAAATCCTCCGGGGTGAGTGTCCCAGCCGCCCGTCACGCCCCCAGCATCTCGCGGGCATGGGCAAGCGAGGCCTCGCCGGTGTCGCCCGAGAGCATGCGGGCTATCTCGCGCACGCGGTCCTCCCCGGTGACCTCGACCAGGCGCGTCTCGGGGACGCCGCCCTCCTCGTGCTTCTCGACCACGTAGTGGCACTCGGCAGCGACCGCCACCTGGGCGAGGTGCGTGACGACGATGACCTGATGGGTCCTCGCGAGGTCTGCGAGCACGTCGGCGAGCGCCACGGCCGTGGAGCCGCCCACGCCCGCATCGACCTCGTCAAAGACGAGCGTCTCTACCGCGTCCGACTCCCCCAGGACGACCTTGGCCGCCAGCATGACGCGGCTGACCTCGCCGCCCGAGGCTATCTTGCGCAGGGGCCGCGCCGTGAGCCCGGCGCCGGGGCGGTACATGAGCTCCACGTGGCTGGGGCCGGCGCTACCCCACTGCTCGCGCGGGAGCGGGTCGATCTGAACCTCGATGGAGGCGGAGCCCATCGAGAGCCGCTCCATCTGGGCGGTGATGGCACGCTCGAGGCTGGGCGCCGCGGCACGGCGCACCTCGTCCAGCTCGCCGGCCGTGCGTGCGAGCGCCGACTCGGCGGCGTCGACCTCGCGCTGTGCCTCGCGCAAGAGCAGGCCCTCGTCGCCGGCGGCGGAGACGACCTCGGCCGCGCGCTCGCGGCGCGCGAGGACGTCGTCTATGCGCGGGCCATAGGCGCGCAGCAGGCCCTGGAGCTGGGACATGCGCGTCTGCATGGCCTCCAGCGCCCCTTGGTCGAAGTCGACCGAGTCGCGGTAGCGGCGCAGCGTCGCCGAAGCGTCCTCGACCTCGACGAGAAGTGACTCGAGCGCCGTGGCGCTCCGCTCGAGGGCAGGGTCGTACGAGCCGGCGCCGTGAAGGGCGTCGGCGGCCTGGCTTATGAGGTCATAGGCGCTCGGGGCATCGGAGTCTCCCCCGGAGAGCGCGGCGCGCGCCTCCTCGGAGGCAAGGATGAGAGCCTCGGCATGCTCGGCACGCGGAAGGGTCTCCTCGAGCTCCTCGTACTCCCCCTCGCGCAGGGAGACCGCGTCTATGCGCCCGAGCACGTACTGGGCCTCGTCGAGCTGCTCGTTGGCCGTGCGCGAGAGCTCGCGCACGCGGTCGAGCTCATCGGCAGCCTCGTGCGCACGCGCCAGCGCCTCGCGATAGGCGGCGAGCGCCGTCGCGGCACGCTCGCCCGCAAACGCGTCGAGCAGGTCGACGTGCGTGACAACCGAGAGGAGCCGCTGGTGCTCGTGCTGGCCGCAGAGGTCGACGGTGGAGCCCACGGTCGCCGAGAGCTCGCGGACGCTCGCCATGCCGCCATCCACCTCGACGCGGCCGCGCCCGTCGGCGCCCACGCGCCGACGCACGATGCAGCCGTCGGGGTCACCCCCGGGCAAGAAGACTCGGCCCTCGACCATGAGCTCGCGGGCGCCCTCGCGTACCATAGACGCCTCGGCACGCTCGCCCACCAGGAGCTTGAGCGCTCCGAGCAGGGCGGTCTTGCCCGCGCCCGTCTCGCCCGTGAGGACGGTGAGGCCGGCGGCGGGACGTATGGTCGCGTCACGGATGAGCGCGACGTCAACGGCATGGAGCTCGTCGATCATTGGGCACGCCCCCAGAACACGCGCGAGACGGTCTTGTAGAAGGTCTGGTCTTCGCCAGAGAGCAGCAGGATGTCACCGGGGCCGCGGCGCACGACCACGAGCTCGGTCTCGACGTCGCGGTCGACGCGCTGCCCGTCCACGAAGGTGGTGTGGTCGGCCGGGCGGTCGACGGAGCGCAGGTCGAGCTCGACAACGTCGGAAGGTCCTGCCAGGAAGGCGCGGGCGAGGATGGTGTGCGGCGCGATGGGCACGCAGACCTTGCCCGTGAAGTCGGGCGTGACCACGGGGCCGCCGGCAGCCAGCGCGTAGCCGGTCGAGCCGGTCGCGGTGGCGACGACGAAGCCGTCGCCACGCAGGCGGTCGATGTGGTTGC
>SUUD01000059.1 GCA_015062715.1 Olsenella sp.
CGCGTTCCGTGCCATGGCGCCTTCTAGAAGGTCATCTCGCGGAACGTGTAGGGCGATTCGAGGACGACGTCCCCCTCGGCCGCCTGGGCCTCGCGCAAGCCGCGGGTCATCTGGTCGGCGCAGCTCGTCGGGCGCCGACCGCAGGTGTTGCCCTCGAGCAGCCCGATGACCTGGTCGACCGACATGCCCCTGACCAGCTTTGATATGGCCGAGAGGTTGCCCGCGCAGCCGCCGTCGAAGCTGATGGCCTCGATGGTCTGGCGGTCGTCGTCGAGGTCTATGTGAATCATGCGCGCGCAGACGCCGCGCGGTCGGAAGTCGTAGTGCATGCGATGCTTGCCTTTCCTCTTGCTGTTGCCACCGGGGAAGTATCCCCCTTGGCGCCGCCCCGCAAACCTACTCGAACGAAAGCGCCTCGAGGCGGTCGAAGACGGGGGCGATCCTGCCCAGGAAGCTCCAGGGGTCGA
This sequence comes from Olsenella sp., assembly GCA_015062715.1. GTDB lineage: Bacteria > Actinomycetota > Coriobacteriia > Coriobacteriales > Atopobiaceae > SIG37. The sequence goes on from SUUD01000059.1 coordinate 468, forward strand.
AGATGGCGTCGAGCTGCTCGCCCGTGAGCGTGCACTCGTCGTCGGCCTCCAGGCGCTCGCGCAGGGTGGCGCCGTCGCGGGCCTGCTGCACGTCGTCCCACACGGCCATGGAGTTGCGCTGCACGATGGCATAGGCTGCCTCGCGCGTGATGCCCGTGTCGACCAGGGCAAGCAGGACCTTCGACGAGAAGATGAGCCCGCGCGTGGAGTCGAGGTTGGCCCTCATGCGCGCCGGGTAGAGCACGAGGCCGTCGATGATGCGAATGAGGCAGTGGAGCATGTGGTCGAGGGCGATGAAGCTGTCGGCCAGGGCGACGCGCTCGTTGGAGCTGTGGCTGATGTCGCGCTCGTGCCAGAGGGCGACGTTGTCGAAGGCGACCTGGGCGTTCGCCTTGACCACGCGCGAGAGGCCGCAGACCTTCTCCACCGTGATGGGATTGCGCTTGTGGGGCATGGCGCTGGAGCCCTTCTGTCCCTTGCGGAACGGCTCCTCCGCCTCGAGGGTGTCGGTCTTCTGGTGGTTGCGGACCTCGAGCGCGATGCGCTCGCAGGTCGCGGCCGTAGTGGCGAGGACGCCGGCGAGGTAGGCGTGGTGGTCGCGGGAGATGACCTGCGTGGAGAGCGGGTCGTGGGCCAGGCCCAGGTGCTCGCAGACGTAGGACTCAACGAAGGGGTCGATGGACGAGTAGGTGCCCACCGCGCCCGAGATCGCGCCCACGGCAACCTGCTCGCGCGCGTCGAGCAGGCGGTCGAGGTCGCGGCGCAGCTCCCAGGCCCAGCTGCCGAACTTCATGCCAAAGGTCATGGGCTCGGCGTGGATGCCGTGGGTGCGGCCGACGCAGAGCGTGTCGCGCTCCTCGAGGCCGCGGCGGCGGCAGATGACGCCCAGCTGACGGACGTCGTCGATGATGATGTCGGTCGCCTGGGCGAGCTGGTAGCACAGGGCGGTGTCGCCCAGGTCCGAGCTGGTCATGCCGTAGTGGACCCAGCGGGAGGGCTTGGGGTCGCCCTCGGGAACCTCGGCGTCGATGTAGGAGCCCATGTTGGTGAGGAAGGCGATGACGTCGTGGTTGGTCACGGCCTCGATCTCGTCGACCTCGGCGCGGTTGAACTTGGCGTGCGCGCGGATGTAGGCTGCCTCGTCCTTGGTAATGCCGCACTGGCCGAGCTCGGCCTGCGCCTCGCAGGCAAGGACCTCGATCTCCTGCCAGATGGCGTACTTGTTCTCGAGCGAGAAGATGTGGCCCATCTCCGGGCGCGTGTACCTATCGATCATGCGTGCTCCTTCCGGACGAGACAGTTGGGGACGGTTCTCAACTGTCTCAGAGACAGCTGGGGACAGGTCTGCCCAGCGGCTTGGTCACCATGACATTCTACAAGCTGGTCTTTTCGGAGACACCGCTCACCTAATGCATGTTGGGATATCCCCAAGAAAGAATCGGGTCGCCGCCCCGCTCGCAAATGGGTCGATGACGCCTTTCGACATTGTGCTAGCTTCCATCATCAACACCTTCCTCGTGCCAAGGGGGCCATCATGCCCAGGACGCCACGCGCTAAGAGCGAGTCGGGAATCTACCATGTCATGCTCCGCAGGGTCGGACGCCAGTACCTGTTTGAGGATGACGGCGATCGGTCGGCCCTTCTCGCGACCATAACGAGGGTCTTCTCTGAGGAGGAGATCGACCTGCTTGCCTGGTGCATCATGGACAACCACGTTCACCTCGTCGTTGTCGACCACAATGACGCGTTGAGCCGGGCCATGCATAGAATCAGCGTCTCATATGCGCTGCGCCTCAATCGCAAGTGCGGCCACGTTGGCCACGTGTTCCAAGACCGGTTCCTCAGCAAGCCCGTCGAAGACGACAGCTACCTCCTCGAGGTGATTCGCTACGTCCACAACAATCCCGTCGAGGCGGGCATTGGCACGGCTCGGGACTATCCCTGGAGCAGCTATGCGGAGTACGCACGCGGAAGGGAGGGCCCTGCCAAGACCGACCTGGTGCTCGACATGCTTGGCGGGCCCACCAGGTTCGAGGAGGTCGTGGCCGCGCAGACCCCCGACTCCCCGCACGACATCCTGGGGATGTCTCCCTCGTCGGATTCGGTTCTCAGGTTGGCGACCGAGGTCTTGGGCGTTCCTCCCGACACCATCGGTGGGCTGCCCAAGGAGCGGCGCGACGAGAAGATCCGGCTGCTTGGAGGGGCGGGCCTGTCCGTCAGGCAGATCGAGCGGGTTACGGGCATAGGTCGCAACACCGTGAGCCGCGCGCTCAGGGGAGAGTAGGTCAGACCTGTCCCCAGCTGTCTCTGAGACAGTTGAGAACCGTCCCCAACTGTCTCACTTCTTCTTGCGGTTGCGCTCGGTCTCCTCGTCGCGGCGGCGCTTCCTCTCCTCCTCGCGCCTGCGCGCCTCGTCCTCGGCACGCCTGCGGTCGCGGTCCGCACGGTGGCGCATGATGTCGTGCTTGCGCTCGCGCACCCTCTCGGCTCGGCGGCGCTTGACCTCCTCGACCACCTGGGCGGTCTGCCCGCCGCCGCCCGCGGCCATCGCCGCGTCGACCATGGCGCCGGCCTTCGACGGGCCGATCTCGACCATGCCCCTCTCGCGAATCAGCTTGACCGTGCGGCGGTCGCGCTTGAGCTGCTGGCTGGCCTCGCGCACCTGGATATGCACCACGTCGTGGCCCGTTCCGCCGTATGTGGTGCGGGCACGCACGATCGCCTCGGGGTCCAGCTCGCCCACGATGTCTTTCTCGAACAGCGGCGAGGCCTCCTTGAACTCGTCAAGCGTAAGGTCCTCGAGGCCCTTGCCGTTCTTCTCGCAGTACAGGACGAGCTCGCCCACCACCTCGTGCGCCTTGCGGAAGGGCATGCCCTTCTTCGCCAGGTAGTCGGCCACGTCGGTCGCGGCCGTGAAGCCCAGCTTGGCCTCCTCGAGCATGCGGTCCTCGTGCACCGTCCAGGTGTCGACCATGCCCTCCATGCAGATCATGGCGTCGCGCAGCGTGTGGCAGGCGTCGACCACGCCCTCCTTGCACTCCTGGAGGTCCTTGTTGTAGGCGAGCGGCAGCGACTTCATGGTCACGAGCAGCTGCATGAGGTCGGCATAGACGCGGCCGGTCTTGCCGCGCGTGAGCTCGGCGAAGTCGGGGTTCTTCTTCTGGGGCATGATCGAGGAGCCCGTGGAGTAGGCGTCCGAGAGCGTGATGAAGCCAAACTCGGTGGTCGACCAGATGATGATCTCCTCGCACAGGCGCGACATGTGCATCATCGAGACCGCGCAGGCGTAGTCGAGGTCGAGCAGGTAGTCGCGGTCCGAGACGGCGTCCATCGAGTTGGGCGAGGGCCGGTCGAAGCCGAGCAGCTCGGTGGTGTAGAAGCGGTCGAGCGGGTAGGTGGTGCCCGCCAGCGCCGCCGACCCCAGCGGGTTGACGTTGGCGGCGTCGTAGGCGTCGTTCAGGCGCTTGAAGTCGCGCGTGAACATCCAGAAGTACGCCAGCAGGTGGTGCGAGAACAGCACCGGCTGGGCATGCTGCATGTGGGTGTAGCCCGGCATGACCACGCCGAAGTTCTTGCGCACGGCGCGCATGAGGACCTTGCGCAGGGAGTAGTTCTCGGCCATGAGCTCGAGGGCGAGGTACTTGGCGTGCAGGTGCGTGTCGACGGCCACCTGGTCGTTGCGCGAGCGGCCGGTGTGCAGGCGCTGGCCCGCCGCACCGATGTCATGCGTGAGCTCGCGCTCGATCGCCATATGGATGTCCTCGTCGTCCGCGTCGTAGCGGAAGCGCCCCTGGCGGATTTGGTTCTCGATCTCGAGCAGGCCCACCTCGATGTGCTCGAAGTCGGACCGCGTGATCACGCCCTGGCGCGCCAGCATGCGCGCGTGGGCGATCGAGCCCGCGATGTCCTGTCGGTACATCTTCTTGTCGATGGGCAGCGAGGCCCCGAAGCGCTGGGTGAACTGACCCACGCTCTCCTCGAACCTGCCAGACCAAAGTGCCATGAGCTCCTCCTTGCGACGCCTTGGCCCAGCATACCCTGAAGGGCGGCTCAAGACGGGTGGGTGCCGGTCACCCGGCACCCAGTCGTAACCTTATGCGCTCTCCCCTACTTGAGCTGCGAGCCCGGCCCCTGCTTGCGCGACCAGGTCTGCAGCTCGAGGCTGTAGAGCTTGATGAAGCCCGCCGACGCCGAGCGGTCGAAGGTGTCCTCGTCGCCATAGGTGGCGAGGTTGTAGTCGTAGATGGCGTAGGGGCTCTGGCGCCCGACGATGGTGAGCGAGCCCTTGTAGAGCTTGGCGCGCACCTCGCCGGTCACGAACTTCTGGGTGCTCGCGCAGAAGGCGTCGAGGGCCTCCTTGAGCTGCGAGTACCACATGCCGTCATAGACCAGCGTGGACCACTTCTGGTCGACGTCGTGCTTGTAGATGATGGTGTTGCGGTCGAAGCACATGGTCTCGAGGTCGTGGTGCATCTTGATGAGGGCCAGCGAGGCCGGGCACTCGTAGACCTCATGGCTCTTGATGCCCACGACGCGGTCCTCGATGAGGTCGATGCGACCGAAGCCGTGCTTGCCGCAGAGCTCGTTCATCTTGATGATGAGGTCGAGCAGCGGCATCTGCTCGCCGTTGAGCGAGACCGGCTTGCCGGCCTCGAAGCCGACCGTGAAGTACTCGGGCTCGTCGGGGGCCTCGGTGGGGTCGACCGTCATCGTCCAGATGTCGGCGGGCGGCTCGTTCATGGGGTCCTCGAGCACGCCGCACTCGATGGCGCGACCCCAGAGGTTGTCGTCGATGGAGTAGGGCTTGGCGGCGGTGGTGGGCACGGGCACGCCGTGCTCGGCCGCCCACTCCATCTCCTGCTCGCGCGTGAGCAGGTCCCACTCGCGCACGGGCGCGAGCACGATGAGGTTGGGGTCGAGCGCGGCGATGGAGGTGTCGAAGCGCACCTGGTCGTTGCCCTTGCCGGTGCAGCCGTGGGCCACGTACTTGGCGCCGTGCTTGTGGGCGATGTCGACGAGGTGCTTCACGATGAGGGGGCGCGAGAGGGCCGAGAGCAGCGGGTAGGTGTCCTCGTACATGCCGTTGGCGGCGATGGCCTTGGTCAGGATCTCCTCGGCGTACTCCTCGCGCATGTCGAGCGACTCGGCGTAGATGGCGCCGAGGTCGTAGGCCTTCTGCTTGACCCACTCGAGGTCCTCGGCGTCCTGGCCGACGTTGCCGCAGATGGCAATGACATCGAGGTTCTTCTCGGTCTGGAGCCACTTGACCATGACGGAGGTGTCGAGGCCTCCGGAATAGGCAAGGACGACCTTCTCCTTGGGGGCGGTCTGGGCGTTGGTCTGGGTGGTCATCTTGTTCCTCCTGGTGGTATGCGTCATTCGACAGCGGGTTACCCTCGCGCAGAAAAAGAGCCCGGTCATGCCGGGCTCCGTCTGGTCTGTGTGGCGGGGGTGTTCTCTAGCCAACCGAGAGGGACGCACGGCATGCGGGCAAAATACGTCGAGCCTGGCGTCGGAGGGAGGACACGGTCCTGACGTTGCGGTGGTTCATGTCCCCTCCCCTCTTGGCTTCTGCATGGTCGGGCCATGCGTGCGGTCGTTGGGTTGAGACTTTACCCTGAAAAGATTCCCGTTCGCGGATATAACACGCGATGGAAACAAACGGGGTGCATGTTGTTTACAAAGGAATGCCCGATGTCGCGAAAATGTGGGGACCCGGAGGGCCAAGGAGTGTCCCTTTTGGCTCGGAGCCAAAGGGAAACGTCCCCTTTGGCTCCCCCGGGCTAGGCGCGGCGAAACTCGTAGTGATCGAAGAGGGGCGGCAGGTCTGCCGGGACGTCCGAGGGGTAGACCGTCTCGTCGGGAAGCTCCCCCGTGGTGCCCACGTGGCGGTAGGCCTGCACGGCCCAGGAGCGCACCCCGCGCTCGGCAAGATCGTGACCAATGGCCGAGATGTCCCCCGGTGACAGGAGCGCCGGATGCCAGGTGGTGCGCGCCTCCATGTCGACGCCGGACGCAAGCACCGCCTCGAGGCTCTCGCGTACCAGGGCTCCCGTCTCGCGCCCCAGTGTGACGCGGTCGTAGGCGTCCCAGGGCGCCTTGACGTCGATGCCCACCCAGTCGAGCAGCGGCAGCGCCTCGCGCAGGCGCGCGGGATAGGCGCCGCAGGTGTGCAGGCCCACCTCGAAGCCCAGCTCCTTGGCGCGCGCGATCGCCCAGACGGTATCGGCCTGCGCAAGGGGCTCACCGCCCGAGAAGACCACGCCGTCGAGCAGGCCCCGCCTCGACTCGAGCAGAGCGAACAGGTCGTCGGCCGTCTGCGCGGCGGCGTCGCGCGACTGCAGGGCGTGGTTCTGGCAGTAGGGGCAGCGCCAGGGGCAGCCGGCGAGGAACGCCACGCAGGCGAGCTTGCCGGGCCAGTCGACCGTGGAGAAGGGGGTGATGCCCCCTATGAGAAGCCGATGCCGGCCGCCGTCAGGGCAGCCGGCATCGCATGAGAGTTGAGTCATTGCGGCGAGCCGTTAGGCGCAGCAGCAGCCGGGCTCGACAAACTCGACGCGCTCGTGGAACTCGCCCTTCTTGCCCGTGTTGTAGAAGGAGACGGGGCGGTAGTAGCCCATGACGCGGGTCCAGACCTCGCAGGGCTGACGCTCCTCGTTGGGGATCTCGATCCCGTCGATGACGACGCTGGTGCTGTTGAGCTCGTCCTTGTTGACCATTTGTTCCTCGTTTCCTCTTCGGTAGTTCAACATATTGTGCTTGGTATTCTAATCATACCCAATATGTTGTGTCTACTACTTTTTTAGATTTCCGCTATTCCCTCGTTCTACGCGCTCGCCTTCGCACGCTTGGCCATCGCGATCTCCTCGTCGCAGATGGGGCAGTAGGCGTGCTCGCCGGCAATGTAGCCGTGCTTGGGGCAGATCGAGAACGTGGGCGTGACCGTGATGTAGGGCAGGCGGAAGTTCTCGAGCGAGCGCTTGACCAGCTGCTTGCAGGCCTCGGCGGACGAGACGCGCTCGCCCATGTAGAGGTGCAGCACCGTGCCGCCGGTGTACTTCTTCTGCAGCTCCTCCTGCTCGGCGAGGGCCTGGAAGGGGTCGGCGGTGTAGCCCACGGGCAGCTGCGAGGAGTTGGTGTAGTAGGGCTCCTTGGGGGTGCCCGCCTGGATGATGTCGGGATAGCGCTTGAGGTCCTCGCGGGCGAAGCGGTACGTGGTGCCCTCGGCCGGCGTGGCCTCGAGGTTGTACATGTGGCCGGTCTCCTCCTGGAACTCGACCATGCGCTCGCGCACGTGGTCCAGGACGCGGATGGCCATGGCGCGGCCGTCGGGGGTGGTGATGTCGTCGGTGTCGTCGGTGAAGTTGCGGATCATCTCGTTCATGCCGTTGACGCCGATGGTCGAGAAGTGGTTGCGCAGGGTGCCCAGGTAGCGGTAGGTGTACGGGAACAGGCCCACGTCGATGAGGCGCTGGATCTCCTTGCGCTTGAGCTCGAGGGAGGTCTTGGCCAGCGTGAGCAGGTAGTCGAGCTCCTTGATGAGCCCGTCCTCGTCGCCCTTGTGCTTGTAGCCCAGGCGCGCCATGTTCATGGTGACCACGCCGATGGAGCCGGTCTGCTCGGCCGAGCCGAACAGGCCGTTGCCGCGCTTGACCAGCTCGCGCAGGTCGAGCTGCAGGCGGCAGCACATCGAGCGGACCATGTGGGGCTCGAGGTCGGAGTTGACGAAGTTCTGGAAGTACGGCAGGCCGTACTTGGCCGTCATCTCGAAGAGCAGCTTGGCGTTGTCGGAGTCCCAGGGGAAGTCCTTGGTGATGTTGTAGGTGGGGATGGGGAACGTGAAGACGCGGCCCTTGGCGTCACCCTCGGTCATGACCTCGATGAAGGCACGGTTGATCATGTCCATCTCTTCCTGGAGGTCACCATAGGTGAAGTCGACGGGCTTGCCGCCCACCAGGGGCACCTGGTCGCGGATGTCCTCGGGGCAGGTCCAGTCGAAGGTGAGGTTGGAGAAGGGCGTCTGGGTGCCCCAGCGGCTGGGGACGTTCATGTTGTAGACGAAGCCCTGCATCTCCTGCTTGACGTCCTCGTAGGTGAGGTGGTCGACGCGCACGAAGGGCGCGAGGTAGGTGTCGGTGGACGAGAAGGCCTGGGCGCCGGCCCACTCGTTCTGCAGGGTGCCGAGGAAGTTGACCATCTGCCCCATCGCGGCGCCGAGGTGCTTCGGGGGCGCGGACTCGACCTTGTTGGGCACGCCGTTGAAGCCCTCGTTGAGCAGCGTCCTCAGGCTCCAGCCGGCGCAGTAGCCGGAGAGCATGTCGAGGTCGTGGATGTGGTAAGCGCCGGAACGGTGCGCCTCGCCGATCGCAGGCGGGTAGACGTGGGAAAGCCAGTAGTTGGCGATAACCTTGCCCGAGACGTTGAGGATGAGGCCGCCCAGGGAGTAGCCCTGGTTGGCGTTGGCGTTGACGCGCCAGTCGGCACGGGAGAGGTACTCGTTGACCGAGGAGGTCACGTCAATGTAGGTCTCGCGGTCACGACGGGTCTGGGAGCGCTTCTCGCGGTAGACGATGTAGGCGCGCGCCGTCTCGAAGTGGTTCGCGGTGATGAGGGTCTGCTCGACGATGTCCTGGATCTCCTCGACCGTGGGCGAGGCACCCTCGAAGCGGTGGGAGATGACCTTGCAGGCCTGGCCCGAGAGGATGATGGCCTCGTCGGGACCGAACTCGCCGGTCGCGGCGCCGGCCTTCTCGATGGCCGCGGTGATCTTTGACTGGTCGAAGCTCGTGAGCGAACCATCGCGCTTGACGATGGACGTGGGATACGCGGTGACAGGTGACGGCATGACCCCTCCTCAGCTACGGTTGGCCACCCA
>SUUD01000060.1 GCA_015062715.1 Olsenella sp.
GGGGACGACCTGGGCATAGCCGCCGCCCGCGGCGCCACCCTTGACGCCAAAGACCGGGCCCAGGGAGGGCTCGCGCAGGGCGAGCATGGAGCTCTTGCCGATCCTGCACAGGGCGTCGTGCAGGCCGACGGACGTGGTGGTCTTGCCCTCGCCGGCGGGGGTGGGGTTGATGGCGGTGACGAGGATGAGCTTGCCCTTCATGGGCTTGTCCTTGTAGGAGTGGATGTCGACCTTGGCCTTGTAGTGGCCATAGGGCTCGCAGGTCGCCCAGTCGATGCCGGCCTTCTCGGCAACCTGCTCGATGGGAAGCATGGTGGCTTCCTGCGCGATCTCGATGTCGCTCTTGTACTCTGCCATCGTCCGTCCTTTCGTCACCGGCAGACACGCTGCCATTCCCTACCTAAGACCCTGCTGCCATTGTGGGGCATCTCTCCGCACTGTGGTCATGCGCATGTGGCATGAATCCATCGAAACGTGCAATGAACACAGTCCGGCGATCTGCCCGATGCCCCAGGCAACCTGTTGCCACTGTGAGAGTACCGATAACCCCCCTGCCCTGACATGCTCAAAGTTGAGCATCTTTTGGCCCGAATCTCCGACGATTTGTCGGTATCCCCCACGACATGCATCCTAGTGGCGGGCGCCGGCTCGCCGCAACGTCAAAACGTCACAAGGTGGGCCCATGGGGGTTGGCACTTTTGTCCAAGGCAGACGTCTTGGACGTGGTGGCGAAGCCGGGAACGACCCTAGGGACGAGGCTGAGAAAGGCCTCTCCCCTGCCATGCCAGGTACGTGGCACGCTCCTCCTCGGGCACGAGGCTGCCGCCGGTGGCCCAGACAATGTGGGTGGCGTCGCCCATGCGACCCGCAAGCCCCCATGCCTCCAGGTAGGCGCGCAGCTCTGGGGAGCGCTCGATGCGGGCCGGCCCCCGAAACGCCGCGCAGGCACTGGGCTCGACAAAGACGCGCTCCGAGCCGTCGAGGTCGCGCAGGTAGTCGAAGAGCAGGGCGTCATCCACGGTCAGGCCGCCCGAGAAGTGCGGGCACATGAGCGGCCCCACAAGGCCCGAGGCGCGGCCCACGGCTAGGCCGTCCGCCTGAGTTCTCCCGTCTAGGCCAAGGTCCTGTACGCAGATGCCGCCATGCAGGCCGCTCGCCATGCCCGCGAGCATGCATGGCGCGGACGTGGGCTCGACGAAGAAGCAGTGGACCGCGTCGCCAAACTCGTGACGCAGCCCAAACGAAATCCCGCCCGGTGCGCCGCCCACGCCACAGGGAATGTAGACAAAGAGCGGGTTCTCCTCCCCCACCTCGACGCCAAGCTCGTCGAGCTGTGGGCGAAGACGGCTCGCCGCGACCGCATAGCCCAGGAAGAGGTCACGCGAGTTCTCGTCGTCGACGAAGTGGCACGTGGGGTCCACGGCCGCCTCCTCACGGGCGCGCGCCACGGCAGCCCCGTAGTCACCCTCCGACTCGACCACCACGGCACCGTAGCTTCTGAGCAGGTCCTTCTTCCACTGGCGCGCCTCACGGGACATGAACACCTCGACATGGAAGCCCAGCGCGGCGCCCATGATGCCAATGCTCAGACCCAGGTTGCCGGTCGACCCCACGCGAATCGAGTAGCCTGCGAACACCTCTCGCGCATGCTCGCCGGCAAGGGACCGAAAGGCCCCCTCGCCACTGTCGCGTGAGACAAGCAGCCCCTCCTCAAGCGCAAGGTCCTCTGCGAACTTGAGCACCTCGTAGATGCCCCCACGCGCCTTTACCGAGCCCGCGACCGCCAAGTGGCTGTCCTTTTTGAGAAGCAGCCTCCCCGAGAGGCCCGCACCATGGCGCTCGTTGAGCACCGCGCGCATGGCGGGTATCTCCACGAGGTCCGACTCGATGATTCCGCCGCGCTCGCGCGTCTGGGGGAAGAGCTCCTCGACGAGCGGGGCAAACCGCTCCAGGCGCGAACGGGCGTCGCCTATGTCCGCGGCACCGAGCTCCTGGCCACAGCGCACCTCGTCCATGGGCTTGCGAGCGGGGTTTGCCCACTCGACCGGCTCCCCCGCCGCGAGGCGGGCAAGGACCGGCGCCCGATCAATGAGCTCGTGAGCATGCACCCCGTCCACATTGCCTCCATCTCAAAGTGACCGCATGTACTCGCCGGCGAGGATTCCCCCATCTACCCGCAGAGGAAGTTCATGGTGAGGTTGACCATGGTCTCCTTCTCCTGTGGGCGACTCTCGGCCAGCATGATGGTGAGCGCCACCAGCACCCCGTCCTCGAGCAGCTTGTTGCCCCGCTCATCGAAGAGCAGGTCGTTGCGGTCGAGGAAGTACAGGAAGAGCGCGGCGGCGATGCGCTTGTTGCCGTCGAGGAAGCTGTGGTTCTTCACGACGAAGTAGAGCAGGTTGGCGGCCTTCTCCTCAATGCTGGGATACGCGTCCTGTCCACCAAAGCCAGCGTAGATGTCTCCGATGCTCGAGCGGAAGGAATCGTCCTTCTCGACGCCAAAGAGGCTGGAGCTGTCACCAAAGCGCATGGAATCGATGACCTCGCGACACTCCTCGTACGAGAGGACATAGGCCTCCCGCCGCCCCTCGGGCTTTGTCACGACCTGGTGATCGTAGTCGTCGAGCAGGTCGAGGGCGCGGGAGTAGCTCTGGACGATGTCGATGACCTGGCGCACGGTGACGTCTCCCTCCGGAAGCCTGTTGATGATGCTGACCACCCGCCCCAGCTCGCGCAGGCGGCGGCCATTCAAAGCATAGCCATCGACGAGATAGCGCCGCAAGACGCTGGTAGCCCACTTGCGAAACTCAACACCACGAAGTGACTTTACGCGATACCCAACTGAGATGATGACGTCAAGGTTGTAGCGCCCGACACGCCGGCGAACCTCTCGCCCGCCTTCCCGTTGAACTGTCAAAGAATCGTTGACAGTTGCCCCAGGATCAATCTCTCCCTCCCTGAAGGCGTTACCGATGTGCTTGCTTACGTTTTGTTTGGTGGTGTCAAACAACAAGGCCATCTGGTCTTGTGTGAGCCAGACCTCATTGCTGCTGGCATCCACCTCGACTGGCAGCGTGACCTCGCCATCGCTTGACTCGAACAGGACGATCTCTTGCGTAGACATAGCAACCTCCCCATGACAGGAGCCAACAAAACCCAAGTTGTGGTTGCTATCGAGGCGCTCACTGCGGAGTTGAAAGCGTGGCCGTGCCTAGACGGCAGACGCCCCTTATATGCACGCAGGCTGTCGCGCCAAAGAATTGGGGCCCGTACCACTCTCGCTCTCGCGCAGCTGCTCCGACGACCCCGCCGCTTATAGCAAGATCAGTTTAGCATAAACAGAACAACTGTTTTGTGTGAAATGAGGAATTCCTAGCAGGAAATCTCGAGGCCAAGCTCCTCTGGCAAGAAGTGCCGGCACACGTTCTCCTCGGTGGTGATGACCGACGCCGAGAGTGCCGTGCCTATCGCGCATGCGTCCGCAAGCCCCTTGCCAAACGTGAGGCCAACCGACACGCCCGCAAAGAACGCGTCGCCCGCTCCCGTCGTGTCGACTACCTCGACCGTTCGCGCCGGGCAGAAGCCTGCCTGCCCGTCCACGCTGGCAAAGACGGATCCCTGCGCGCCCATGGTCACCACCATGCTCTCGAGGCCCGTCTCGGAGAGCCGCTCCGCAAGCACGGCCAGCATCTCGTCGGGCTTCGCCTCGTCGAGGTCGCGGGAGAAGAGGATGCCCGCCTCCTGCTGGTTGCACACCAGGCACGTCACCTTGCGCAGCAGGTCGCGGCGCTCGCAGGCAATGGTCATGTTGGAGACGACGGCGTACACCCTCTTGCCATGGCGCTCGGCAAGCTCGAGCGTGCGCTCGAGGATGGGCGCGTCCACGTCGTACTCGATGCACACGGCATCCGCCTGGGAGACGATCTGGTCGCCTTCCTCGGCGAGGGTCTGCTCCATGCTGCTCAGGTTGGAGCGGCGCGACATCGACGCCACCACGTCACCGGTCTCGTCGAAGATGGCAAGCCACATGCCCAGGCCGTCCTCGCAGCTGCGGACAAAGCGGGTGTCGCAGCCGCATGCGTCGAGCCGCGCGATGATGTCGGCCGAGAGGCCGCTGTCGTCGACGGAGCTCACGAACGTCGGCGCAAACCCCACATGGGCCATGTCCTCGGCAATGTTGCGGCTCACGCCACCGTGCACCTCGGCCACGCGGCCGGCGTTACGGCCGGCGGGAATGTACGTGTCGAGCGGATACCCCTTGACGTCCATGAACGTGGTGCCGATGACGACGATTCCCATGGCCTACCCCATTTCTGCGTGCCAGCCGATCAAGTAACAACATCATAAAGCCATTCGGACGGCGCGCGTGCCCCGTCCTATCATGGAACGCATTCGAGGCAACGGCGAAGGAGGCTCACCATGCACGACGAGAACTGCATCTTCTGCAAGATCGGTCAGGGCGAGATCCCCACCAACAAGCTCTACGAGGACGACGTCTGCATCGCCTTCCGCGACCTCGAGCCGCTCATGCCCACGCACGTGCTCATCATCCCCAAGGACCACTACCGCGACATCGCCGACGACGTGCCTCCCGAGACGCTTGGCCACTGCTTCTCGGTCGTCAAGAAGATCGCCCAGATGGAGCACCTGGACAACGGCTTCCGCATCCTGGTGAACACCGGCGACGACGCCAGCCAGAGCGTCAAGCACTTCCACATCCACATCCTGGGCGGCGGCCATATGCCGCGCCCGAACGACCAGGACTGGGGCTCCGCCGCCACCAACGCCGACAAGTTCTACGAGTAGGACCCCGTCAGGCGTTGTTCCCTACACGCGGTTGTACGCGGCAAAGAACTGCTGGGTCTCCGGGTCGGTGGGGTTGTCCATGACGTCGTGGGGGCTGCCGTTCTCGGCGATGTGGCCGCGACGCAGCAGCACGATGCGATCGGCGGCGTCGTGCGCGAAGGACATCTCGTGCGTGGCCATGAGGATCGTGGCGCCCTGGCGCTTGAGCTCGCCGACCATCTCGAGGACCTCGCCCACCAGCAGCGGGTCCAGTGCGCTCGTGATCTCGTCGAGCAGGAGCAGCTCGGGTTCCATCATGAGGGCACGGCAGATGGCCACGCGCTGCTGTTGGCCACCGGAGAGGCGGTCGGGGTACTCCTTGGCCTTGGCGTCCATGCCGATGCGCTTGAGCAGGCCCATGGCCTTCTCCTCGGCCTTCTCGCGCGGCCACTTGTGCACCTTGCGGGCGGCCAGCGTGACGTTGTTGAGCACCGTCATGTGGGAGAAGAGGTTGAACTGCCGGAACACCACGCCAATGCGCGCGCGGATCTTGTCCTGGTCCTCGCGCGGGTCGGTGATGTCGGTCTGGCCCAGCCAGATCTGGCCGTCGTTGACCTGCTCGAGCAGGTTGATGCACTTCATGACCGTGGACTTGCCCGAGCCCGAGGGGCCGAGCAGCGCCACCGTCTCGTGCTTGCAGACGTCGAAGGAGATGTGGTCGAGCACCGTGACGTCGCCAAAGCGCTTGACCACGTTGTCGATGCGCAGGACGGGCTCGCCAATGGTGGGGGCGCCGACCTCGGTGCTCGTGATCTCGTCGGCCATTAGACCATGCCTCCCGTCTGCTGGCGCCTGCGGACGCGCTCGGAGTACCAGTCGTTGAGCAGGATGAAGGGCACGCTCATCGCGATGAAGAGCAGGCTCGCCACCACGTAGGGCGTGAAGTTGTACGTCTTGGCGACCACGATCTGCGCGGCACGGACGGCGTCCACGGCGCCGAGTGTGGAGATGAGGCCCACGTCCTTCTGCATGGCGACGAAGTCGTTCATGAGGGCGGGGGCCACCTTGCGGATGCCCTGGGGGATGATGACGTGCCACATGGTCTGGCCGGTGGTGAGACCCAGCGAGCGGGCCGAGGCGCGCTGCGAGGGGTGGACGTCCTCGAAACCGGCGCGCAGGACCTCGGCGATGTAGGCCGAGTAGCTCATGACGACGGCGATGGTGCCCAGCACGGCCTTGTCGATGCGGCCGAACAGGCCCAGGCCCGGGATGCCGAAGCCGATGAGGTAGAGGGTGACGATCATGGGGATGCCGCGCATGATGGTGGTGTAGAAGCGCGCGAGCACGCGCAGGGGGAACATCACCGCCGACTTGGTCATGCGGATGAGCGCGAGCGAGGTGCCCAGGACCGCGACGCCGATGAGGGCGACGCCCAGGACGCGGATGTTGAGGAGGAGTCCCTCGAGCACCTGCGGCCATGCCAGGGCAAAGTACTCCGCCGAGAAGAACGACTCCTTGACGCGGGGCCATCCCGGCGAGAGCTTGAGCGTCACCACGATGAGCGCCATGAGGGCGAGCGACGAGCCAATGCTCGTCATGACCGAGCGCCTGCGCTCCTTCTGGCGGAATGCCTCGCGCTCCCGCTCGACCTCGCTGACCTCGTCCCAACCGCTTTCGGACATTGGTAAGACCACCTCCGGCCATCGTCCAGCAAAACATCAAGAGCGTACCAGACCTGAAGGATTTCCTCAGGCAAAATGGCGGCAAAAAGAAGCGGCCGGGGGCATGAGCCTCCGGCCACCTTGCGATATGTCGCTACCAGGCTAGGCGAGCGTGGGGATGTCGCTCGTGTAGGCCTTGAGCCAGGTGTCGATGAGGCCCTGGACGGTGCCGTCCTCGAGGATGGCGTTCATGGCGTCAGTGACGAACGGGGTGAGCGCGGAGTCCTTGGCGAGGGTGATGCCCAGGCCGTCGGGGTCCTCGGTGCCGGGGATCTGGCCCATGACGACACCGTTGGAGAGCTGCTCGGACTCGACCATGTACACGCACTGCGGGGTGTCGGTGACGAGGCAGTCGGCCTGGCCGTTGTCGACGGCGGCAACGGCGTCGGAGTTGTTGTTGAAGATGTCGATGCCCTCGTCGGAGCCGCCCTTGATGATGTCCTTGACGTAGTCGATGGCGGTGGTGCCCATCATGACGGCAAAGACGGCGTCCTTGAGCTCGGCGCAGGAGGTGGCGCTGGCGTACGGGCTGTCAGCCTTGACGATGACGGCCTGGGTGGGACGGAAGTAGGCGGGCGAGAAGTCGATGGCCTTGGCACGGTCCTCGTTGATGGAGACCTGCTGGATGTTCATGTCCCACTCGTGCTCGCCGGGGGCGAAGGCCTCGTCGAACTCGGTGCGGACCCACACGACGTCCTCGGCGGCAAAGCCCATCTTCTCGGCCAGGGCGTAGATGAGGGCGGCCTCGAAGCCCTCGCCCGACTCGGGGGCGTCGTTCATGACCCAGGGCTCCCACGCGGGGTTGCCGGTGGCAACGGTCAGCTTGCCGGGCTCGAAGGTGAGCTCCTTGACGTCGCCGGTGGCCTCGGCCTCGGGAGCGGCCTCGCCGCCCTCGGAGGAGCCGCCGCACGCGGCCAGGAACAGGCCCATGCCGCCGACGGTGCCCAGCTTGAGAACCTGGCGCCTAGTGAAGTCCATTGGTGTATCCCTTTCTCTCCTTTGTCCCGCGTCCGGTGCGGGAACATAGCTGCGCAAAGTTTATCCCAAATGAATGCACGTTCCATGGGGAACCGCGGTTTTCCACCGCTTTACAAGGGCGTGCCGTGCGCCGGACGTGGCATCATGCTGGTGCCACCTAACGAGAGGAACACCATGGGTCTGCTCATCAGGAACGCCCTCGCCGTCCTGCCCAAGGGAGAGGGTCACGAGACCGCACGCCACGACATCTACGTCGATGGGTCCCAGATCGTCGCCATCGACGCGGCCCCCGAGGGCTTCGTCGCCGACGAGGTCATCGACGGCACGCGCCGCCTGGCCATCCCCGGCCTCATCAACGCGCACACGCACACCTACATGTCGATGATGCGCAACGTCGCCGACGACCTGTCGTTCACCGACTGGCTCTTCAACACCATCGAGCCCATCGAGGACCGCCTCGTGCCCGAGGACTCCTACTGGGCGTCGCTGCTCAGCCAGGCCGAGATGATCAGGGGCGGCACCACCTGCTTCAATGACCAGCAGATGCACATCGGCCAGACCACGCGCGCCGTGGTCGAGAGCGGCATGCGCGCCGTGATCTGCCGAGGCCTGGTGGGCAACGAGTACGACCTCGACGAGCGTCGCATTCGCGAGGCGCTCAGCGAGCGCGACGCCTTTGCGGGCTGCGACCGCCTCACCTTCCGCCTGGGACCGCACGCGCCCTACTCCTGCGGCCCCGACTACCTGCGCGGCGTGGCCGAGGTGGCCAAGCGCGAGGGCATGGGCATCCACATCCACATCGCCGAGGGGCAGGTCGAGAGCGACAACATGCTGCGCGACCACGGGTGCACGCCCGTCGAGTACGTGCGCGACGCGGGCATATTCGAGGTGCCCACCATCGCGGCCCACTGCATCCGCGTGAGCGAGTCTGACCGCGCCATCCTGGCCGAGTACGGCGTGAGCGTGGTCACCAACCCCGCATCCAACATGAAGCTGGGCAACGGCTTCGCCCCCGTGCCCGAGCTCATGGCCGCCGGCGTCAACGTGTGCCTGGGCACCGACGGCGCCGCCTCCAACAACGCGCAGAACATGTTCCGCGAGATGGGCCTCCTGGCCCTCATCCACAAGGGCACGCACGACACGCCCCAGTGCGTGTCCGCCGACGAGACCCTTGCCATGGCGACGCGCAACGGCGCCGCCGCCCTGGGCCTGCCGACCGGCTCCATCGAGGTGGGCAAGAAGGCCGACCTGGCCCTGCTCGACCTCGACGCGCCGTCGCTCACGCCCCTCAACAGCGCCGTGGCGGCGCTGGCCTACTCCGCCAACGGGTCCGAGGTCGCCGACGTCATCATCGACGGCAGGCCGGTCATGCGCAACCGCGAGCTGCTCACCATCGACGAGGAGCGCGTGCGCGCGGAGATCGCGCGCATCTGCGGCCGCCTGGGGCTGGTGGGCTAGACAGAGGAGAAATGAAGCATCCCTCCCCCGACGGGGAGTTTCACGTAGACTGTTTTCAGCATTCAGTGCAAGAGCACCAGACCAATGATTGGAGCACAGAGACAATGGCAAGCGAGATCAGGGACATCAACCTGGCCGAGAGCGGCGAGCGCAAGATCGAGTGGGTGCGGCGCAACTGCCCGCTGCTCACCATGCTGCACGAGGAGTTCAGCGAGACCAAGCCCTTCGCCGGCAAGAAGATTGCCCTGTCCATCCACCTCGAGGCAAAGACGGCGTATCTGTGCCTCGTCCTCGCGGCCGGCGGCGCCGACATGTACGTGACCGGCTCCAACCCCCTCTCCACGCAGGACGACGTC
>SUUD01000061.1 GCA_015062715.1 Olsenella sp.
CACGGGGGTCTTGAGCTCGTGGCTCGCGTTGGCGACGAAGTCAGTGCGGACGCGCTCGAGCCTGCTCACCGGGGCCGCCGCCCTGCCCGCCAAGAGCCAGGAGGTCCCGGCCGCCAGGATGGTCGTGGTTACGAGCAGCATGATGCTCGTCCAGCGGAGCCGTGCGAGGTCGGCGTGCGCCTTGGACACGGGGACGCTCACGCGCAGCACGCAGGTGCTCCCCTCGTGCTCGCAGGGAATCGCCGCATAGAGGTACTCGATGCCGTCCGTCTCCGAGACGCGCCGGTCGTATCCCACGTCACCCGAGAGGGCGGCGATGACCTCGGGGCGGCTCGCGTGGTTGGTCATGCCCGCGTCGGTGCTCTCGGCAAGCACCTCGCCCGTCTGCGACACGAGCGTGAGGCGCAGGCCGTCGTCGCTCGCCACGCGGTCGATCACCTCGTCGACCGGAAGCGTGCTGGTCTCTATGGCGACGCTGGCGGCGCGTGCCACCGACACGAGCCCTTCGCGCTGGTTCTCCTCGATCGCGCTGCTCATGGGCCCCAACAGCGAGAACGCCCACACGGCGGCCAGCAGGATGACCACGACCGTGTAGCCGCTCAGGAGGTTGGACCTCCACGTCCCGTTCGTCTGGGGTGCTGCCGGGGTCGTCATCCGAGGTCGCCCTCCCTGGTCGCCTCAAAGCGGTAGCCCATGCCGCGCTCGGTCTGGATGTAGGACCAGCCGTTGCGCTCGATCGCCTGGCGCAGGCGGCGGACGTGCGTGTCTATGGTGCGCGAGGTGGGCAGGAAGGCCTCGCCCCACACCTCCTGCGTGAGCCACTGGCGCGAGCAGAGCGCCCCGCGTCGCATTGCGAGGGCGACCAGCAGGGCAAACTCCTTCGAGCGCAGGCGCACGGGCGTCCCCGCCACCGTCACGCGGGCGGCATCTACGTCGACGACGAGCTCGCCGGCCTCTATCACCCCGCCGGTATGTCCCTCCCGCGCGACGCGCCTGAGGTTCGCCCTGATGCGGGCGAGCAGCTCGGTGGTCGAGAAGGGCTTGGTCATGTAGTCGTCCGCTCCCGCGTCGAGGCCGGCGACCTTGTCCTCGTCCCGGTCGAGCGCGGTGAGCATGATGATGGGCACGTCGCTGCCCTCGTCCCTGAGGCGCTGCGCGACCTCTATGCCCGAGAGCTTGGGCAGCATGATGTCGAGCAGGATGAGGTCAGGCTCGCCAATGCGCGCGGCCTCGAGGGCGGAGGCGCCGTCCGAGACCGAGGTGACCTCGTAGTCGGCGCGCGTGAGCGCGTATTCGAGCGCCATCTGGATGGTCTTGTCGTCCTCCACGAGAAGAATGCGCGCCATGACTCCCCCAATCCTCATGAACATGATGCCCCAAAGCATGGCCGATTGGTTCGTGCCCAGCCCACGGAACGGCCGGTGCGCGGAGTTCACCTTCGTGTCACAGAGGTTCACACAGGCACAACCAACGTGCCGGCGACTCATTCTACGCTCATGTTGAGCCCTCATGGGCCATCGCGAGAGGAGCAACCATGCCCAGCCTGTCCGAGTTTGCAGCGGCCCTGACCACAAACCCGCTGCTTCTGCTCTCCATGGTCCTCGTTGGCGCCACGATCTTCGTCAACGGCGCCACCGACGCCGCCAATGCCATCGCCGAGGCGGTCGGAACGAGGTCCATCACCTTCGAGGGCGCCATCGCCCTCAGCGTCGCCTGCAACTTCCTTGGCCTTGCCGGGTCCGTCGCGGTCTCGACCGCAGTTGCCGACACCATCTCCGGCATGGTCGACTTTGGCGGGGACAGCCACGCGGCCCTGGTGGCGCTGAGCGCGGCCATGGTCGCCATCGTGGTGTGGGGCGTGGCTGCATGGGCCTTTGGCATCCCCACGAGTGAGAGCCACGCCCTCATCGCCGGCCTCTCCGGAGCGGCGATCGCGGTGTCGGGCGGCCCCGGCGGCATCAACTTCAACGAGTGGGTCAAGGTCATCTATGGCCTGGTGTTCTCCACCGTGCTGGGATTTGGCCTGGGCTGGGCCATCACCAGGGGCATCCGCCACGCCTTCGCCGAGACGCGCTACAGCACGGCAAACCGCATCATGAGCCACCTGCAGGTCGTTGGCGCGGCCTTTGGCGCCCTCATGCACGGCGCCCAGGACGGCCAGAAGTTCATGTCCACGGCGACCATCATCGTGGGCCTCGCCCTGGGGGCGGGCGTCGGCGCCTCCGAGGGCTACCCGCTGTGGCTCATGCTCGCCTGCGCGGTCATCATGTCCGTGGGAACCGCCGTGGGCGGCAAGAAGATCATCAAGACCGTGGGCACGCAGATGGTCCGCCTCGAGAAGTACCAGGGTGCCGCGGCCTCCCTCAGCGCCGGCATCAGCCTGCTTCTGGCGACCTTTGGCGGCATGCCCGTCTCGACCACGCACACCAAGACCGCGGCCATCATGGGAGCCGGCGCCTCCAAGTCGATCAAGCACGTCGACTGGGCCATCGCCTATGACATGGTGCTCACTTGGGTGCTGACGTTCCCGGGCTGCGGCCTCATCGGCTACGTGCTGGCCTGGCTGTTCCTGCGCGTGTTCTAGACAGGCTCGGTTCCAGCGATTAAATCTGGGTCCGCGGGATCCGCCCCGAACCGGGACACTGGCCCCGGGGGATTTGTCCCACAAGGGCGAGTCATGAGCGCAGCGAATGAGCGAGCGAAGCGAGCGCCGAGCCCGGTGGGACAAATCCCCCGGGGCCAGTGTCCCGGTTCGGGGCGGATCCCGCAGGGTGGCATGATTGCTGGTCGCGATAGTTATTACTTCTTTCTTGCAACCTGGGCGCTGTGACGGGCTCGGTATTCCTGACGGGGTACAGTGGGCGGGCTGAACACCTCCTCCGGAAGGAACCCCGCCATGGCCTTCACGCTGCCCGCCTACCGCGAGCCCGACTTCTCTGACCACCGCCTTGCCAGTGCCCCCAACGCGTCGTGGGCCTCGGTCGAGATAGCCGGTGTGGCACCGCGCGGCTTTCACTCCACGTCCATGCACCCCGAGTACCTCAAGGTGGACGGCGAGTGGGTCCTGGTCGACGGCATTGCCATGGACGACGTCATCCGCATGAGGCCTGATGGCCGCATTCAGGTGGTTCCCGAGCGCATGCTCAAGCTGGGTGACAAGGTCGCGCTCGGACGCACGGAGGACGGCGAGGACGGCGTCTACGTGTGGGCCGACGGCTTCGTCTCCGAGGAGGACGTCTCCTCGGATCGCTTCTCGTTCCGCAGCGTGCGGAGTCGCGAGACCTCCTACGCACGCGACTATGACCGCCTGGTCGAGCTGCTCGTGCACGAGCGCGAGCACGGCAACGTGCTCTGGGTCATGGGCCCGGCCTTCACCTTCGACGCCGATGCCCGCCATGCCATGCAGCGCCTGGTCGAGTGCGGCTACGTCGACGGCATCATGGGCGGAAACGCCCTGGCCACCCACGACCTTGAGGGCGCGTACCTGCACACGGCCCTTGGCCAGGACATCTACACCCAGCAGTCGGTGCCGCGCGGGCACTACAACCACCTCGACGTCATCAACGAGGTGCGCCGCGCCGGCTCCATCCACGCCTTCGTCGAGCAGAACGACATCCACGACGGCATCATGGCGGCCATGGTGCGGGGCGAAAAGCCCTTTGTCCTGGCAGGATCAATCCGCGACGACGGGCCCCTGCCCGAGGTCATCGGCGACGCCTACGAGTCACAGGCCAAGATGTACGAGCTCATACACGAGGCCACGACCATCGTGTGCATGGCAACCATGCTGCACACCATCGCGACGGGCAACCTCGCGGCCTCGTACCACATCAACGCAGATGGCTCGGTGCGACCCAAGTACTTCTATGCCGTCGACGCCACCGAGTTCGCCGTCAACAAGCTGCATGACCGTGGCTCGCTCGCGGCGACCACGATCGTCACCAACGCCCGAGACTTCGTGCAGATAATCGCAGGGAAGCTCGGCTGCCTGTAGGCAACGGGGACAACTGGCGTCGGGAGCTGCCCGGGGACATGCCCCGAGAGGGCGAGTCATGAGCGAAGCGAATGAGCGTGCGCAGCGAGTGCCGAGCCCTATAGGTGTCTACCTGGGGATATGACCCAAGAGGGCGAGTCATGAGCGTAGCGAATGAGCGAGCGAAGCGAGCGCCGAGCCCGATGGGGCATATCCCCAGGCGGACCCTCACAGGCTCATGTTGCCAGCAAGTACGTCCTTGATCACGCCCAGGCACTCGCGCAGGACGTTGTTGGGCAGGTACCAGGCGACCGACCCACCCGGCACCCCCACGGCGTTGGCGAGTCCCTGTGCCCGGGCGATGCGCGTGGCGCGGAAGACGTGGAAGTCGTTGGTCACGATGCCCACGCTCGCGTCATCATCCCCCATGAGCTCACGGCTGAAGGCGATGTTCTGGACCGTCGTCTCCGACGCGGGCTCGCGCAGGATGCGGCCCTCGTCGATGCCGCGGGCGATGAGGTAGTCGGCCATGCCATCGGCCTCGGGGAAGGGCTCGTTGGGGCCCTGCCCGCCCGACACCACGCAGAGCGTGTCGGGGTTCTCGACAAGGTAGTCGTAGGCGGCGTCCAGCCGGTAGCGCAGCACCACGCTGGGACCGTCCTGCTTGACCTGCGCACCCAGCACGACAAGGTAGTCAAGGTCCGCGGGCGGATCCTGGCGCGCGTCGCGCATGATGGCCGTGCCCAGCGACGCGAGCACGGCGACCCCCAGGGCCACGATCGCGCAGGCGCCGCCGCGCACGGGGGAGGGGAGCGCCTCCCACGCGCCGCACGCGACCAGGCGCGACCAGGCGATGAGGACCGCCCCCAAGACGAACCACACGGCAAAGAAGAGCGTCCCCGAGAACACGAGGAAGATGGAGACGCCATAGACGAGGCAGGCCACGCCCAGGGCGAGCAGGACAAGCGACATCGGGCTAGGCCTCGATCCTTGCGCGGAGCCTGCCGGCGACCGCCTGGATGAACTCGAGCGTCCCCAGCTTGCACGGGTTCTCGATGGTGGTGATGGCCGCGAGGTCACCGGTCATCTCGCCAGCCTCGATGGTCTCGATGGTCGCGGCCTCGAGCGCGTCGGCGAAGGCGACGAGCTCGTCCAGGCCGTCCATCTCGCCGCGCTTGCGCAGGGCCCCCGACCAGGCGAAGATCGTGGCCACCGAGTTGGTGGAGGTGGGCTCGCCGGCGAGGTGGCGGTAGTAGTGGCGCTGGACGGTGCCATGGGCGGCCTCGTACTCGAAGACGCCGTCCGGGCTCACCAGCACGCTCGTCATCATGGCGAGGCTGCCGAAGGCGGTGGACACCATGTCGCTCATGACGTCGCCGTCGTAGTTCTTGCAGGCCCAGATGAAGCCACCATCGCTGCGGATGACGCGAGCCACGGCGTCGTCGATGAGGGTGTAGAAGTACGTGAGGCCTGCCTTCTCGAAGCGCTCGGCGTACTCGGCTTCGAAGACCTCCTGGAAGATGTCCTTGAAGCGGTGGTCGTAGGTCTTGGAGATGGTGTCCTTGGACGAGAACCACACGTCCTGGTGGGTGTCGAGGGCGTAGTTGAAGCTCGCGCGGGCAAAGCTGGTGATGGAGGCGTCGAGGTTGTGGATGCCCTGGGCGATGCCGGGGCCTGCGAACTCGTGGACGAGGGCGCGCGTCTCGGTGCCGTCGGCGTCCGTGTGGACCAGCTCGACCTTGCCGGGACCGGGAACGCGCAGCTCGACGTTGCGGTAGACGTCGCCGTAGGCGTGGCGGGCCAGCGTGATGGGCCGCTTCCAGGTGCGCACGTAGGGCTCGATGCCGCGTACCATGATGGGCGCGCGGAAGACCGTGCCGTCGAGCGCGGCGCGGATGGTGCCGTTGGGGCTCTTCCACATCTGCGAGAGGCCGTACTCCTCCACGCGGGCGGCGTTGGGGGTGATGGTGGCGCACTTGACGGCCACGCCCAGGCGCCGGGTGGCCTCGGCGGAGTCGTGCGTCACCTGGTCGTGCGTTTCCTCGCGGTTCCTGAGGCCGAGGTCAAAGTACTCGGTCTTGAGGTCGACGAAGGGGAGCAGCAGCTCGTCCTTGATCATCTGCCAGATGATGCGGGTCATCTCGTCGCCGTCCATCTCAACGAGCGGCGTGGTCATCGCGATTCGTTCCATGTGGTCCTCCGTGTGTCGCGGTCTGCTGCAGACCATTGTAGCGGTGGGGACGATGCCCTTTGGCTGTGCGCCCGCTCGTGTTAACGGAATGAAAAGCCATCCCGAGGTTCTCGTCTATCTTCAGGCGGGCGGGTATAGTGGTGCGGTAACTCGCAGACACGACGCGAAAGCGAGGGTTCCCATGGGCGCATTCTTTGGTGCGGCATCCAAGCGTGACGTTGTCCTGGACGTGTTCTTTGGCGTCGACTACCACTCCCATCTGGGCACCAGGCGTGCCGGCATGGTCTTCTGCGATGGCGAGGGGCGCTTCAAGAAGGAGATCCACTCCATCGAGAACACCCCCTTCCGCACGCGCTTCGAGGCCGACCTGCCGAGCTTCCACGGCAACTGCGGCATGGGCTGCATCTCCGACAGCGACCCGCAGCCACTGCTCGTCCGCTCGCACCTGGGCGTCTTCGCCATCGCCACGGTGGGCGCCGTCAACAACGCCGAGGAGCTCATCGAGGTCTTCTCCCACGTGGGACACCAGTTCATGGCGCAGAGCTCCGGCGAGGTCAACACGACCGAGCTCGTCGCCGCCCTCATCAACACGCAGGAGGACCTCGTCACGGGCATCAAGTACGCCCAGGAGCAGATCGAGGGCTCGCTCACGCTGCTCGTCATGACGCGCGACGGTGAGCTCTATGCCGCACGCGACGACATGGGCCGCCTGCCCGTTCTCATTGGCAAGGACGACGACGGCTACTGCGTCACCTTCGAGAGCTTCGCCTATGGCAAGCTGGGCTACGTCGACGAGTACGAGCTGGGCTCCGGCGAGCTCGTCCGCATCACCGCCGACGGCTACGAGACGCTCGTGCCTGCCCGCGACGAGATGCGCATCTGCGCCTTCCTGTGGGTCTACTACGGCTATCCCAACTCAAACTACGAGGGCGTCAACGTCGAGGTCATGCGCTATCGCAACGGCGCCATCATGGTCGACAACGACCGCGAGATGGGCCTTCTGCCCGACGTCGACTTCGTTGCGGGCGTGCCCGATTCGGGCTTGCCGCACGGCATTGGCTACGCCGCTGCCAGTGGCAAGCCCTTCGCTCGCCCCTTCGTCAAGTACACGCCCACCTGGCCGCGCTCGTTCATGCCCGCCAACCAGGACGTGCGCAACCGCGTCGCCAAGATGAAGCAGATCCCCGTGCCCGAGCTCATCGACGGCAAGAGGCTGCTGTTCGTCGACGACTCCATCGTCCGCGGCACGCAGCTGCGCGAGACGGTCGACTTCCTCTACGACACCGGCGCGGCCGAGGTCCACATGCGCAGCGCCTGCCCGCCCATCATGTACGGCTGCAAGTACCTGTCGTTCTCGCGCAGCCGCTCCGACTACGAGCTCATCGCCCGCCGCAAGGTGCTCGAGCTCGAGGGCGAGGAGGGCGAGAAGCACCTCGACGAGTACGCCGACGGTCGCACCGAGCGCGGCAAGTGCCTGCTGCGCTCCATCTGCGAGGAGATGGGCTTCGACTCGCTGTCGTACCAGACGCTCGACGGCATGCTCGACGCCATCGGCATCGACCGCGACAAGATCTGCACCTACTGCTGGAACGGCAGGGAGTAGGGAGCGGGACGCCCCGGGGGCATCTGCCCCGTTTTAGGCGACTCATGAGCGCAGCGAATGAGCGAGCGAAGCGAGCGCGGAGCCCGAAACGGGGCAGATGCCCCCGGGGCGTCCCGCTATCCCAGGGCGCGCTCCGCCTCGAGCCAGCCGGGCATCTCGGAGCAGACCACGCGTGCGCAGGCATAGGCCTTGTCCAGCGGGAGCACCGCGGCGCCCTGGTAGGCGCCCGACGGCTGCAGGGCCAGCACCATGGCGCAGTCCACGCGGCTGTCGTCCACCAGACACAGCGGCACGAGCAGCTTGGTCTTGTCGTCGGCCGGGTCATAGGCCGGGGCGCACAGCCTGAAGCTCGTGCGCGAGCGACGGATCGCGAGCGCGACCGCATCCTCGAGCGCATACGCCATGCGGCGATAGGTGCCCGGGTCGGCCTTGATGGCGCGCGCCAGCTCGGCAAGCCCGCCCTTGTCAAGGCCGGTGCCATCCGCGCTGCCCACCAGCTGGGCAAAGAGCTCGCTGGCGTTGGTGTTGCCCTCGAGCTGCTCTGCCACGAAGGCGCGCGGCAGGCGGCCCAGCTGGCGCGAGAGCAGCGACTCGGTGTCAAGGATCACCATGCGGCCCTGCTCGGGGATGAGGTCGGACAGCTGGGTGAGGTAGCGCGCGGGCTCGGGAAGGGGGTCGAACTCCGCCACGAGCCGCATGCCCAGCTCGCCGGAGCCCGCCACCGCAAAGCCCGCGAGCTTCCAGGCGATGTCGCCCCGGTTGGGCTCGAAGCAGGCATAGACGGGCTCGCTGAAGGGGGTGAGCAGGCCCGTGTCGAACGCGGCGAGCGAC
This sequence comes from Olsenella sp., assembly GCA_015062715.1. Lineage (GTDB taxonomy): Bacteria > Actinomycetota > Coriobacteriia > Coriobacteriales > Atopobiaceae > SIG37. Next base: position 8,599 of record SUUD01000061.1, read on the forward strand.
CCGTCTGCGGCCACGCCGAGCTTGCCCTCGGCCTGGATGCGGTGGAAGGTGACGGAGAGGTACTCGCGCAGGATGCCGTAGCGGCTCGTCCTGCCCACGCCCTCATGGGCATAGTTCCAGCGCTCGGGCTCGGCGGCCGTGGCGAGCGTGCCCAGCAGCGAGTCCCAGGAGCCGATCATCGCGAACGAGGCGAGCTCGCGGTCGGGGCTCACCTCGGAGGGGGTGCGGCGGTACCCGGACAGCTCGCGCCAGGCGCCCTCGTGGGCGACGGGCAGGCCCTCGATGCCCACGGCGGCGTGCGTGTCGCCGGTCCCGTCATCGCCGTCGATGTAGGCGAGCGTCCAGCGCTTGCCGCCGGTCTGCTTGGCGGCACGCTTGAGCGTGACCTCGACGGGGGTGCCGTCCTCGTGGACAAAGCGCAGCGGGAAGACGGCCTTGCCGCGGTTGCCCGACACGGCGCCGGTCGAGCGGGCGAAGCGCCAGTCCTCGTCAAGCACCTGCATGGGGTCGACGTCGACCGGGAGCAGCGCGTAGAGTGCCCTGAGCTGGGCGCCGCCGCAGAGGACCTCGTCAGAGATGCTCTGGGGGAAGTCGGGCTGGGCGGGGCGGGAGGGA
>SUUD01000062.1 GCA_015062715.1 Olsenella sp.
CGAGCATGGCGTTGACCTCGTCACGGACGTCGTCGATCTTGAACCCCTCGTCGTTCTGGAGGGCGAAGACCGTCTTGCCGATGAGCTCGCCGATGCGCTCGCACTCGGCCTCGGTGAATCCGCGCGTGGTGGCCGCGGCGGAGCCCACGCGGATGCCGCTGGTCACGAAGGGCGAGCGCTTCTCGCCGGGGATGGTGTTCTTGTTGACGGTGATGCCGACCTCCTCGAGCGCGTGGGAGGCGTCCCTGCCCGTGATGTCCTTGGCGGGCGTGAGGTCGACGAGCAGCAGGTGGTTGTCGGTGCCGCCGGTGACCAGGCGCAGCTTCTTGGTGGCCATGCCGCGCCCGAGGGCTCGGGCGTTGATAAGCACGTTGTCGATGTAGGTCTTGAACTCGGGCTTGAGCGCCTCGCCGAAGGCCACGGCCTTGCCGGCGATGACGTGCTCGAGCGGGCCGCCCTGGCTCCCCGGGAAGACCGCCGAGTCGATGCGCTTGGCGAGGTCGGGGTCGTTGGTGAGGATGAGGCCTCCGCGCGTGCCGCGCAGGGTCTTGTGGGTGGTCGTGGTCACGACGTCGGCGTACGGGACCGGCGAGGGGTGCGCGCCGGTCGCCACGAGGCCGGCGATGTGGGCCATGTCGACCATGAGGTAGGCGCCGACGCCGTGGGCGATCTGGGCAAAGCGCTCGAAGTCGATGACGCGCGGGTAGGCCGAGGCGCCGGCGATGATCACCTTGGGCCTGTTCTGCTCGGCGAGCTCGGCCACGACGTCCATGTCGATGCGCTCGGTCTCGGGCGAGACGCCATATGCCACGACGTTGAACATCCGGCCGGAGTAGTTGGCGGGGCTGCCATGGGTGAGGTGGCCGCCGTTGTCGAGGGCCATGCCCATGATCGTGTCGCCGGGCTTGGCGAGCGCGGTGAGCGCCGCGTAGTTGGCCTGGGCGCCGGAGTGGGGCTGCACGTTGGCGAAGCCGGCCCCAAAGAGGAGCTTGGCGCGCTCGCGGGCGAGCTCCTCGACCTTGTCGACGGCCCAGCAGCCGCCGTAGTAGCGCTTGCCGGGCAGGCCCTCGGCATACTTGTTGGTGAGGGGCGAGCCCACGGCCTCCATGACGGCGGGGCTCACGAAGTTCTCGCTGGCGATGAGCTCGATGGAGTCGCGCTGGCGACCGAGCTCGTCAAAGATGGCAGCTGCGACCTCGGGGTCCTGGCTGGCGAGAAGCTCGAGATACATGGGCTGACTCCTTATCCTCTTGCCGGATGACCAACCGAGGGTAACGCAGGGTGATTTCTAAGTTGTGACAGGACGCGACATGGTGCCAAGACTACGGTACCTGCACAAACCGCCTAGCGGACGTCCCCCTCGACGACGCCCGGGAACGCCGGGTCGTCCTCGCGCATGATCTTTGCCACGCGGCCCTCGTGGCGGCCGCCCTCGAAGGGCGTCTCGAAGAAGGAGCGGATGATGCGCTGGTTCATCTCGATGGTGGAGAAGCGCCCCGAGATGCACAGGCAGTTGCCGTTGTTGTGGGCGCGGAAGAGCTCCACGAACTCGAGGCTCTGGATGGCCGCCGCACGAACGCCGGGGATCTTGTCGGCCGTGAGCGCCATGCCGATGCCCGTGCCGCAGATGAGGACGGCGCGGTCAACCTCGCCCCGCGCGAGGGCGCGGGCCGCCAGGTCGGCGAAGTCGGGGTAGTCGCAGCGCTCCTCGGAGTCGCAGCCGAAGTCGACGACCTCGTGGCCGAGGCTCTCGATGTAGGCGGCAAGCGGGGCCTTCTGGATGAAGCCGCCGTGGTCGGAGGCGATTGCGACGCGCATGGGATACTCCTTCTCGAGGGGACGTTCTCCCCTACCATAGCGCAAAATGAAGCGCTCCCCGCGAGGAGGAGCGCTTCACGTGATGGGCATGTTCCTAGGCCAGGGTGCGCCTGACCGCCGCGTGCCAGCCGTCGAGCAGCGCGGCGCGGGTCCGCTCGTCCATCTGGGGCTCGTAGGTGGCCGAGATGGCGCGCATGGAGACGAGCTCGTCGTGGTCCTCCCAGAAGCCCACGGCCAGGCCCGCCAGGTAGGCGGCGCCGAGCGCGGTGGTCTCGTCCATCTCGCAGCGCTCCACCGGGATCCCGAGCAGGTCGGACTGGAACTGCATGATGAACTCGTTGTTGGACGCGCCGCCGTCGACCTCGAGCGAGGTCAGGGCGTTGCCGGAGTCGGCCTCCATGGCCTTGAGGATGTCGTAGGTCTGGTAGGCCATCGACTCGCACGCCGCGCGGACCAGGCGGGCGCGGTCGGTGTCGCGGGTGAGGCCGCAGATGACGCCGCGGGCGTTGGAGTCCCACCAGGGGGCGCCCAGGCCAGTGAAGGCGGGCACCACGTAGCAGCCGCCCGTGCTGGGGACGGACTTGGCGATGTCGCCGGTCTCGGAGGCGTGCTCGACCAGGCCCAGCTCGTCGCGGATCCACTGGATGGTGGAGCCGGCCTGGAAGACCGAGCCCTCGAGCGCGTAGCTGACCTTGCCGCCCTCGGCGATGCCGATGGTGGTGAGCAGGCCGTTGCGCGAGGTGACCGCGTCGGAGCCGGTGTTCATGAGCATGAAGCAGCCGGTGCCGTAGGTGTTCTTGACGCTGCCCGGCTCGAAGCAGCAGTGGCCGAACAGCGACGCCTGCTGGTCGCCCGCGACGCCCGAGATGGGCGGGTGGTTGGTCATGACGTCGGAGCTCACGCGGCCGAAGTTGCCCGACGACGGGCGCGGCTCGGGCAGCATGATGCGCGGCACGCGGAACAGCTCGCACAGCTCGTCGTCCCAGTCGAGGGTGTGGATGTTGAAGAGCATGGTGCGGCTCGCGTTGGTGTAGTCGGTGGCGTGGACCACGCCGTGGGTGAGGTTGTAGACGAGCCAGGTGTCGATGGTGCCGCACATGAGCTCGCCCGTCTCGGCCATCTCGCGCGCGCCGTCGACGTTGTCGAGGATCCAGGCGATCTTGGTCGCCGAGAAGTAGGCGTCGGGGATGAGGCCCGTCTTGGAGCGGATGAGGTCGAAGTTGCCCGCCTCGACGATCTCGTCGACCATCGACGCGGTGCGGCGGCACTGCCACACCACGGCGTTGTAGATGGGCTGGCCGGTCCGGCGGTCCCACACGACGACGGTCTCGCGCTGGTTGGTGATGCCCACCGCCTTGATGCGGTCGGAGTGGATGCCGCTCTTGAACTGGACCTCGATCATGCAGGCGATCTGGCGGGAGAGAATCTCGATGGGGTCCTGCTCGACCCAGCCCGACTGCGGGTACTTGATCGAGATGGAGCGCTGGGCCTGGGCCACCTTGGCCCCAAACTCATCGAAGAGGATGGCGCGGACGCTCGTGGTGCCCGAGTCGAGCGCCATGATGTATCCCTGGTTGGTCTCGTGGTGCTGCTGGGCCTGCCCCATGCCCTCGAGCACGCTGTTCATGATCGTCGCCACAGTCTCCTCCTATCCCTCCGCGCATACGCACGGTCTCAAGTCGCATATGCCATTTTCTTTCAGGTTTCGCCGTGCCTACCGTTCACGGAACCCACGCGTTGGTAGACGGTAGGCACTTTCGGCGATTGGGTCCTCATGGACCGCAGACGGTTCTGCGCAGGTCATATGCCTCAGGCGAGGGCGTGCCCCTCGATCCAGTCGCACAGGATGTCGATGACCTCGTCGCGGTTGGTCTCGTTGAGCACCTCGTGGCGGGCGCCCGCGATGACCTCGAGCGTGCAGTCCTTCACGCCCGCGTCCTGGAAGGCGCGGAAGGCCTTGGCCGGCCCCACGCCGTCCTCGCCCACCGGGTCCTTGGAGCCCGAGATGACCATGATGGGAAGCGTCGCCGGGACGCCCTTGATGCGCTTGGGGTCGCAGCACTCGCCCAGCAGCCTGGAGAGCATGCGGTAGCCGCTCACCGAGAACATCCAGCCGCAGTCGGGGTCGTCGCGGTAGGCGATGGCCTTGGCCTCGTCGCGCGAGAGCCACTCGTAGCCGGTCTGGGCGCCCGTGCCCTCGAAGGCCTTGTTGTAGCCCCCGGCACCCATGCCGTCGATGAGCGCGGAGCGGTACGACCAGCCCTTGAAGCGGGCGATGAGGCCGGTCATGGTGCGCAGCGCGCCCACGAGGCCGCCGTCCATCCAGGCGGTGCCCATGATGATGGCGCCGGCCAGCCCCTCCCCGTGCCGCGCGATGTAGCAGCGGGCGACGAACGAGCCCATGGAGTGGCCGAGCAGGACGAGGGGCAGCCCCGGGTAGCGCCGGGCCATGAGCTCGCGGACGGCGTGCTGGTCCTCGATGATGTGGTCGTTGCCGTGCTCGGGGTCGAAGACGCCGCGCAGCTCGGGGTCGGGCTGGGTGCGGCCGTGCCCGATGTGGTCGATGCCATAGACCGCGTAGCCGCGCCGGACGAGGTCGCGCGCCGACCGGTCGTAGCAGCCAATGTGCTCGCACATGCCGTGGCTGATCTGGATGAGGGCCCGCGGCTCGCCCCCGGAGGGCGCCCACAGGGTGCCCTTGCAGGTGCTGGTGCCGTCGGTGGACGGAAGCTCGAACTCCTCGACGATGACGTCGCTCTGTGCCATGGTCTCCTCCTCGTGCCGTTTGCTCAACGTCACTACGATACCCACACCGCGACGCGCCGTGCGCCATGAAGCGGCGAACGGTCGGCGGTCGCGGAAGGCGCCCATGGCGGGGCGCGGCTGGTATCATCACGCCAGAAGCGCGTTGTCCGCACGAACCCGCAGGAAAGGGGAGCCACCATGCAGTGCAAGGTCGAGTACACGGGCCTGTACGTCACCAGCCTCGAGGAGACGGTCGCGTTCTTTGAGAAGGCCTTTGGCCTGGAGGTCCTGCGCGAGAAGACCGGGTCCGACCGCCGCATCGCCTTCATGGGCAACGACGGCTCGCCCCACCGCGTCGAGATCATCCAGATGAACGAGGGTCCCGAGCACTACGACGTGGGCGACCGCTCGATGCGCCTGGCCTTCCGCGTCGACGACTTCGACGCCGCGCACGCCCTGCACGAGGAGATGGGGTGCATCTACGAGGAGCTGCCCGAGTACGGCGTCTACTTCTGCGCCAGCCCCGACGGCTACCTCTGCGAGGTCATGCCCACCAGGAAGTAGCCACCGCCACCGCCTTCGGGAAACCTGTCATTGGGGACGGTTCTCTTTGACAGGTTTTCGCGAAAACCTGTCAAAGAGAACCGTCCCCAATGACAGGTTCGATCATGGCACGCGTGATGGCCCCCTCGCGCAGGACGCGAGGTGTTCCATGCGCGCAATCGACGATGGTGGAGGCCACGCCCACGGGCGCGGGCCCGGCATCGAGCACGAGGTCGGCCGCCGCCACGATCTGCGGCTCCACGTTCGCGCCCGAGGTCGCCGCAGCCAGCCCATGCGTGTTGGCGCTGGTCACGGCCAGCGGCATGCCGCAGCCGCGCGCGACCTCGCGCACGAGGTTCGAGTCCGGCATGCGCAGGGCTATGGTCGCGGGCTCGCCAGGGGCGCCCGGCAGGGCGTACTCCGGCGGCACGGCATCCGAGGCCGCCACCACCAGCGTGAGCGCCCCGGGCCAGAAGGCCGCCGCGAGCCTGCGGGCGGATGCCGGCACGTCGCGGCCGTAGCGCATGAGGTCCTCCTCGTCGGCGACCAGCCACGGCAGGGTCTGCGCGCGATCACGGTGCTTAATCTCGAAGATGCGACCGTAGGCGGGGTTGGCCGGCGACGCCAGGCAGCCGATGCCGTACACGGAGTCGGTGGGCATGACGAGCACGCCCTCCCCCACCAGCGCGTCGCAGGCGCGGTCGACGACGTCGCGTGCGGGGTGGTCCTGGTTGACGGAGAGGATGGCACCCATGGTACGCCTCGCATTTCTCACAGGGTGGCCGTTCAGCCACATCATACGCGACGAGGCCAAGGAGAGGCCTCCGTCTGGCTGGTGAGCCCAAATTGCTCCACGACCTCGCGCGATAACTGACACAAACCAAACTCTAAAAAGGAATAGTCGCAGTTGGAGCTCTTCTGGAGGAAGTGTTTGTGTCAATTGTTGAGGCTGAGCGGCCCCAGATGGCACCTTCAAAAGGGTCGAACTAGCCCTCCCGCACGGCAAGCAGGATGCGCGGCCTGTGCGTGAGGTCCTCGCGCACCTCGACGCGGGCCCAGCCGCCCTGCGCGCGCACGAGAGCGGCCGCCTGCTCGAGCGACTCCTCGAAGAGCTCGACGACCAGCGCACCTCCCGACTTGAGCGCAATCGGCGCCAGGTCGAGGATGCGGCGGAAGAGGTCGAGGCCATCCTGCCCGCCGTCGAGGGCCAGGTGCGGTTCGAAGTCCTTGACCTCCGCGGGGACCTGCTCGGCCAGCACGGCGCTGGGAATGTAGGGCGGGTTGCTCACGATGAGGTCGAACGAGCCCATGAGCTCGGGGTCGACGCCCGCGACGAGGTCGCACTCGAGCACGTCGACCGCGTCCCCGAGCGAGAGCGCGTCGCGGTTGCGCATCGCAAGCGCCACCGCCGCCGGCGAGAGGTCGGTCGAGACCACGTGCGTTCCCGGGCGCTCCCCCGCAAGGGAGAGCGCGATGCAGCCCGTGCCCGTGCAGGGCTCCAGCACCAGGGGCTCGTCCGTGCCCGCGGCATCCAGCGCCTCGAGCGCCACGTCGACCAGCACCTCGGTCTCGGGGCGAGGGATGAGCACGCCCTTCTCGCAGCGCAGGACGATGTGGCGGAAGGGCATCTCGCCCGTCACGTACTGCAGGGGCTCGCCGGCCGCGCGCCGCTCGACGCCCTCGTGCATGCGCGCGAGCTCGTCGGGCGAGAGGGGCCGGTCGAAGTTGAGGTAGATCTCCATGCGCGAGAGGCCGCAGGCGTCGGAGATGAGCCACTCGGCCGAGAGCCGCGGGTGCTCGTCGCCCTTGCGCTCGAGGTAGCCGCGCGTCCAGTCGAGGATGCGCCGTACGGTCCAGATGTCGTCGGCCATGGGTCTGGGCTCGTCCTACACTGCCTTGGCGAGCTTCTCGGCGCGCTCGGCCGCGGCCAGCGCCTCGATGACCGTCTGCAGCTTGTCACCCAGCAACACGCCGTTGTAGGTGGAGTTGAAGCCGATGCGGTGGTCGGTCACGCGGTCCTGCGGCTGGTTGTAGGTGCGGATCTTCTCGGCGCGGTCGCCGTGGCCGATCTGGCCCATGCGCTCGGCGCCCAGCTCGGCCTGCTGCTTCTCGAGCTCCATCTCGTACAGGCGGGCACGCAGCATCTGCATGCAGACCTCGCGGTTCTGGATCTGGGAGCGCTGGTCCTGCGACTGCACCACGGTGTTGGTGGGCAGGTGGGTGATGCGCACCGCCGAGTAGGTGGTGTTGACGCCCTGGCCGCCGGGGCCGGACGCGCAGTAGGTGTCGATGCGCAGGTCCTCGGCCGCGATCTGGATGTCGATGTCGTCGGCCTCGGGCATGACGACCACGGTGGCCGTGGAGGTCTGGATGCGGCCCTGGCTCTCGGTGACGGGCACGCGCTGGACGCGGTGCACGCCGCCCTCGTACTTCATCACGGAGTAGACCTTGTCACCCGTGACCTTGAACTCGATGGTCTTGAAGCCGCCGGCGTCCGACGGGCTGGACGAGAAGACCTCGATCTTCCAGCCGCGGCTCGCCGCGAAGCGCTCGTACATCTTGAAGAGGTCGCCGGCGAAGATGGCGGCCTCGTCGCCGCCGGCCGCGCCGCGGATCTCGACGATGGTGTCCTTCTCGTCGTTGGGGTCGCCCGGGATGAGCATGAACTTGATCTCCTCCTCGAGGCCCGGGAGCTTGGCCTCGTTCTCGGAGATCTCCTCCTGCAGCATCTCCTTCTCGTCGGCGTCGGCCTCGTGCAGCATCTCCTTGGCGGCATCGATGTCGTCGAGCGCCTGGATGTAGGCACGCGCGGCCTCCACGAGCTTTGCCTGGTTGGCATGCTCCTTGGCGAGGCGCGCGTACTCCTTCTGGTCGGAGACGACCTCGGGGCTGATCATCTTCTTCTCGAGCTCGGCGTAGGCCTCGAGCAGCTTCTCGAGCTTGTCGCGCATCTTGGTGCTCCTCGTATCTCTTGTTGCGGCGACAGCGCGCCGCTGGTCAGTCAGCGTATGGATGATACCACCGCGCAGCTGGGGTTATGCATTGGGGGTATCATCTCCAACATACGACCGGACGACGACCCCCGGAGGCCCCATGGCCACAGCGCACAAGCCCCTCCCCCGCATGGTTGACGGGCGCTACGCCTACACGCTCAGCAGCATGGAGCCCGTGAGCATAACGGTGCGCGTCATCCACGCGACCGACGACGAGGTCGACGACGCCCTGCGCGAGCTGGTTGGCCACCACGGCGGCAACGCCGAGGCGCTCACGGACGAGTGGGTGGCGGCCAACGTCGGCGAGGTCACGACCGCAGCGGGGCTGCGCCCGTACGTACGCCGGCAGCTCGAGTCGATGTACGCCGAGATGGCCGAGCGCTCCAAGCCCGACCTCTGCGTGCGGGAGCTTGCCAGCCGGCTGGAGCAGTCGGTGCCCAGCGAGGAGCTTGCGCGCGCCCGTGCCATCGTGCAGGCGTCCATGGAGCATGACCTGGCGCAGCAGGGGCTGGACCTGGCGGGGTTCCTCACCCTGTCGGGGATGTCGCAGACCGCCCTAGAGGCCATGGTCGACCAGGAGGCGCTTGCCGCGGCCGAGCGCGAGGCGGCCCTCGACGCCTTCGTGCGCGGGCGCGGCATCACGGTCGACGAGACCGAATACCCGGGGCTCCTGGGCCTCTCGCCCACCGACGTGCGGACGATGCTGTCCGACATGCGCGCGGCGGGGCGGGAGGAGTACGTGCGCCGTGCCGCGCTGCAGGCCAAGGCCGTGCGGCTGCTGACGAGCGAGTGCACCTGCTCCTACGAGCACGAGACGCCCGAGATGGCCCGTGCGAGGCGCGCCCAGTTCAAGGAGGCGCGCGACCGGATCGCCGCGCAATCGGACGACGACGGTCCCAAGCTCAGGCTGGTATAGCCGGAGTGTGTCGGGGGCAGGCCCTCGGCGCATCACGGCACGAGCAGGTAGCCCTCCACCCACATGTCCGTGGGGCGGTCGCCCTCGGCGTCGACGCCCAGGCCCATGATGACCGCACGCGACCCGTCGTCGAGGTCGATCGCGATGCCGCCCTCCGGAAGCTCC
>SUUD01000063.1 GCA_015062715.1 Olsenella sp.
ATGATGCGCTGGCGCCCCGGCTCGGTGCGCGACGAGGCGGCGAGCCAGATGGCCGCCGCCGCGCAGGCGGCGACGAGGACGAGGGCGACGATGCCGATCGCGCGCGAGGCGCCCACGCTCACGAGCGACCCCGCGACCAGCGACGACGCCATCGACTCGTACACCCGCGTGAAGACGGGGATGATGACCAGGGTCGAGAAGGCGAGGATGACCGTCATCATCGCGAGGAGGGCGGCCGGGTAGCTCACGCACTGGCTGAGCTTGGCGAACAGGCGCGCCTCCTCGTCGTAGTACATCTCGAGGTTGCGCAGGACCTGCTCGAGGTGACCGCTGCGCTCGCCGGTCTCGACCATGCCGACCGCATAGGCCGGGAAGGCGCCGGTCGCCCCCATGGCGGCCGAGAGCGGCTCGCCGGCGACGACCCGCTCGTAGACCTCCGCGCACACCTCCTGGAAGCGTGAGCGCTCCCGGTTCTCGCCGAGCATCAGCACCGCCTCGTCCGTCTGGATGCCCGCCGAGATCATCGTGGCGATGCTGCCGCAGAAGGCGCTGAGAGCGCTGCTCTCGAGCAACTCACGTGCCATGGTGCGCCCCTCCCCGTCCGTTCCTAGTAGATGTACCTGTCCGTGTAGCCGACGCCCGACCCCGAGAAGGAGTCGCCGCCGGTCGAAGCGAAGGTCACGTCGCAGCGTGACCAGGCGTTTGGCGTGACCGAGAACACGGCCGTCTGCCAGGTGCCGTCGGCATAGACCATGATCCACGAGTGATAGAGGTCGCCGGGCTCGACGTAGCCGGTCACGACCTGCGCGGGAAGCCCCATGCTGCGCAGCATGGCCGCGGCGAGCGACGCATAGTCGAAGCAGACCCCCTTGCCCTCGGCGAGCGTGGCGTCCGGGCTGGGGATGTAGCCGGTGCTCTGGGCAAGCACCTCGGCCTTGTCGTAGTCGTAGGCGACGTTGTCGACCACGAAGGTGCAGACGTCGCGGACCACCTCGCCCTGGTTGGTCGAGGCGCTGGTCACCTCGAACGCCTTCGCGACGCAGGCGCTCTGGGGGTCGTAGTCGCAGAAGATGTTGGGGACGAGGAAGGGGTCGAGCTCCGAGGAGAGCGTGACCTCGGCGTAGGCGCTGTCGATCTCGGCGTAGCTCGAGCCCTCGATGTTCTCCATGATGCGGAAGCCGTACGACCCGTTCCCCATGTTGACGGGGAAGAACGTGGGCGTGCCGTCGTTGGGGAGGTCGTAGTTGTAGGTCATCTCGCCGCAGTTCACCTGGAACTTGAGGCGCACGGGGCTGGTCGCCCGGGCGGCGACGTAGCCAACGTTCGCCCCCGAGACGTCGATGTGGGTCGCCGCGCCGGAGTCCTCGAAGGAGGGCATGCGGACCTCCGCCGGGGCCGACCAGGCGGCGCCGGTGGCCTCCGAGGCGGCCGACGAGCTGGGGATGGGGATGTCGGGGATCTCGATCTGGGGCGCGTCTCCCCCGCCGCCGCAGGCCGTGGTCGCAAGCAGGGCGCCGAGGAGGGCGAGGGCCGCGATGGCGCGCACGGGGCGCGCGGGCGTGGCGGCGCGCACGCGACCGGCTGAACCCTCACGACTCACCTGACGACCCCCATGCTGCGGAAACGAGACGGGCGAACGGAACATGCATGGATTATAGCGCAGCCCCTCCCCGCGCCCCCTCCCGTGCCCCCAACGGCCGGGGCGGCGGCGCATGGGTTTACAATTGCCGGGTGCCGTAGTCATATGTTCTGGGCGGACCAAACCTGGGAGCAGCGTGGATACCTTCGAGCTCGTCCTCATCCTTCTGGCATGCATCATCGTCTCGGCACCCATCGAGCAGGTGCTGCACCGGCTCGCGCTGCCGCTCGTGCAGGTGGGCGTGGGCTTCCTGGTCGCGCTCCTGCTGCCCGAGGCGGCAGAGGTTCGCATCAACTCCGAGCTGTTCCTGGCCCTGTTCATCGCCCCGCTGCTCTTCAACGACGCCCGCGAGGCGGTCAGGGCGGACCTCTTCCACAACCTTGGCGGCATCGTCTCCATGGCGATAGGGCTGGTGCTGCTCATCGTGCTCGTCGTGGGCTTCTCGCTGCACTGGCTCGTGCCGTCCATCCCCCTGGCCGCCGCGTTCGCGTGCGCCGGCGCCCTCGGCCCCACCGACGCGGCCGCGGTGGGCGCCCTCGGGTCGACGATATCGCTCTCGCGCCGGCAGAAGACCCTGCTCACGGGCGAGGCGCTCATCAACGACGCCTCGGGCGTCGTCTCGTTCCAGTTCGCGATCGCGGCCGTGGTCACCGGCGGCTTCTCCGCCGTCGAGGCGGGCAGGAGCTTCCTCGTGCTGTTCTTCGGGGGCATCGTCGCGGGCGTCGTCACGGGGCTCGCCTTTGTGCTGGCGGCGGCCTTCCTGCGCCGCAGGGGCTTCGAGAACACCGTGGTGCGCGTCCTCTACGAGGTCCTGACCCCCTTCGTCGTCTTCATCGCCTCCGAGGAGCTGGGCGTGAGCGGCATCCTCGCCGTCGTGGCGACGGGGCTCATCATGGCCAACAGCGACCAGGCGCTGCTCTCGACCACCGAGGCCCGCCAGCAGGTGCTCTCGGGCGGCGTGTGGGAGGTGCTCGTCTTCCTCATCAACGGCTCCCTCTTCACGCTGCTGGGGATGCAGCTCCCCCGCGTCCTGTCACCGGCGTTCCGGAGCGAGTTCGGCCTCGGGCGGCTCGTCGGGGTCGCGTGCGCCATGGCCTGCCTGCTCGTCCTGGTGCGCTTCGTGTGGGTCTTCTTCCTCGAGCTCATCCATGTCGACGACGAGACGGGCGAGAGGGGTTATGAGCGCCCCGCCAGGACGGCCAGGGATTCGCTCGTCACCACCATCGCCGGCCCCAAGGGCGCCGTCACCCTCTCGATCATCCTCACGATCCCGCAGCTCACCGCCGATGGCTCCTTCTTCCCCAACCGCAGCCTCATCATCTCGCTCACGGCCCTGACCATCCTGCTCACGCTCGTCATTGCCAACGTGTTCCTGCCGCTGCTGGCCGAGGGCAACTCCGAGGCGACCGACGAGGCCGAGGTGAACGCCGCGCTCATAGCCGTGCTCTCCGCCACGCTCGACCGCATCCGCGCGATCATCGCCGCGGACGACCAGGCCGAGTACGTGCCCGCCCTGCGCCTGGTCTCCGCGCGCTACCGCAGCCGCCTGTTCCACGCCCGCCTTGAGTTCGCGGGCTTCGGCGACACCCTGTCGCAGCTCATGGACGAGGTCTTCGAGGTGCAGCAGGGGAGGGCCGACGAGATACAGGGCGCTCCGGCCGGAGAGCTGAGCGTGTGGGAGGCGGCGCCCTACTACGCCCTGCTGCGCGGCATCAGGAGCTCCGTGGGCTACACGGGCGAGTCGACGAAGGTCGGCTCCCGGTTCGACGGCCTGGCGGGACGCATCGCCCTTCTGTGGGAGAGCGCCTTCCCCACGCCCATCGAGGGCCCGCGCGCAGAGCGCCTCTACTACGACACCTGCCTGTTCGCCATCGACCTCGAGCGTGCCGCGATCGACTACCTGGAGGGCGTGCTCGCCAAGGAGGACGACGTGAGGCGCATCGAGGCCGCGACGGTGCTCGTCAACGAGCATCGCGGCGCGGTCGACTCGCTCTGGAGCCGCATCAACTACGGGCAGGACGTCCCGCTCGATCCCGACATGGAGCTCGAGCACGGCGTGCACAGCGAGATGCCCGAGGGGTTGCGCGAGACGTTCGGCCTGCAGTTCCAGCAGGCGCGCAAGCACGCCGACGAGGCCGACGCCCTGGCCCTCAGCATCGAGCTCGAGGAGGTCCAGCGCCTGCGCAACCAGGGGATCATCTCCAAGCAGCAGGCCCACGAGCTGCGCGAGGGCGTCTACCTCATGCAGATGACGCTCGGCGAGTAGGCCGCCGCCGCGCCTCGCGTGGGGGGCTAGAAGTCCAGGCGCATGGGGATGCCCTGCGAGGCCATGTACTCCTTCACCTGGCGGATGCTGAAGGTGCCGAAGTGGAACACGCTCGCCGCGAGCACCGCGTCCGCCTCGCCCTCGATGATGCCCTCGGCAAAGTGCTCGAGGGTGCCCACGCCGCCCGAGGCGATGACGGGGATGGGCACGGCACGGGCCACGGCGCGCGTGAGCGCGAGGTCGAAGCCGTCCTTGGTGCCGTCGCGGTCCATGCTGGTGAGCAGGATCTCGCCGGCCCCGCGCCGCGCGGCCTCCTCCGCCCAGCCCACGGCGTCGATGCCCGTGGGGATGCGTCCGCCGGCAAGATAGACCTCCCACTTGTCGCCCGGCCCCGTCCACTTGGCGTCGATGGCGCAGATGACGGCCTGGCTGCCGAAGGCGGTGGCCGCCTGGGTGAGAAGCGACGGGTCCTTGACGGCGGCGGAGTTGAACGAGACCTTGTCGGCGCCGGCCGCGATCATGCGGCGCGCGTCGGCCACGCTGCGGAAGCCCCCGCCCACGGTGTAGGGGATGCGCAGCTCCTGAGAGGCGTGGCTCGCCAGCTCGACCGTGGTGTCGCGGTCGTCGCTCGTGGCCGTGATGTCGAGGAAGATGACCTCGTCGGCGCCCTCGCGGTCGTAGCGGCTGGCCAGCTCGACCGGGTCGCCCGCGTCGCGCAGGTCGACGAAGTTCACGCCCTTGACGACGCGCCCGTTGGTCACGTCCAGGCAGGGAATGACGCGCTTTGTCAACATGTTCCGGTCACCCTTCGTTCGGTGCGATGCGTCCCCTTTGGCTCAGAGCCAAAGGGAAACGTCCCCTTTGGCTCATGCGGTGGCAGCGAGGGCCTCCGAGAGGGTGAACTCACCCTCGTACAGGGCACGACCCATGATGGCGCCCTCGATCACGTCGTCGCCCAGCGCACGAAGCGCGCGCAGGTCGTCGAGGGTGGCGATGCCGCCCGACGCCACCACGGGGAAGCCCGCGACCCCGGCGATGTGGCGATAGGCCTCGGCGTCGATGCCCGAGCGCATGCCGTCGCGGGCGATGTCGGTGAAGACGAGGTGGCGATAGCCCATCTCGGCAAGGCTCCCCACGAGCTCGTCGGCGGAGAGCTCGGTGCCCTCGCGCCAGCCGTTGACGCGGACCTGGCCCGCACGCGCCGCGACGTCGGCCACGAGCAGCCCGCCAAACTCCCGGGCGGCCTCGCGGGCGAACTCCGGGCTCTGGACGAGCGGGGTGCCCAGCGAGATGCGCCTGCACCCGAGCGCGGCCAGGGACTCGATGCGGCCCAGGTCGCGCACGCCGCCACCCACGTCCACCGAGACGCCCGGCACCGCGCAGATGGCGCGGATGGCCTCGGCGTTGGCGGCGGTCTCGGCCTCGTCCTCCTCGAAGGCGGCCGAGAGGTCGACCACGTGCACCCACGACGCGCCGGCGGCGAGGTAGTCCGCGGCAACGGCCGCCGGGTCGTCGGAGTAGACCGTCACGCGGCGCCTGTCGCCGCGCTCGAGGCGCACCACGTGGCCCCCGAGCAGGTCGATGGCGGGAAAGAGGATCATGCGCGGCCCCCTTCGACTATCCCCACGAAGTTGCGCAGCATGAGCAGGCCCTCGCCCGAGGACTTCTCGGGGTGGTACTGCATGCCGAACACGTTGTCCTTCCAGACCGTCGAGGCAAAGCTGCGCACGTAGTGCGTGCGCGTCGCCACGACGTCCTCGTCGATGTCGTCACCCAGCGCATAGGAGTGCGTGAAGTAGACGTTGGCCCCCTCGGTGACGCCCGCGAGCATGGGGCAGGCGCGTCCGTGCCCGGTGAGGTGGATCTGGTCCCAGCCCACGTGCGGCACCTTGAGCCTCGACGAGACGAGCCTGGTGGCAGAGCCCCGCAGGATGCCCAGGCCACGTGCCCACTCGCCCTGGTCCACGCCCTCGTCGCCCCGCTCGAACAGCAGCTGCTGCCCCAGGCAGATGCCCAGGAAGGGCACGCCGCGCGAGACGGCGGCGAGCATGGCCTCGTCCTGGCCGGACGAGCGGATGTAGTCCATGGCGTCGGCGAAGGCGCCCACGCCCGGCAGCACCACGGCGTCCGCCGCGGCGATGGTCGCGGGGTCGTCGGAGATGCGCGCGTCGCCGCCCGCGTCGCCCAGGCTCCTCACGACCGACAGCAAGTTGCCCTTGTGGTAGTCGACGACGATGGTGCGCGCCATCACAGGCTCCCCTTGGTGGAGGGAACTCCCACCACGCGCGGGTCGGGCTCGCAGGCAAGGCGCAGGGCGCGCCCCGCCGCCTTGAAGCTCGCCTCGAGCAGGTGGTGCGCGTTGCGCCCGCACAGCTCGCGCACGTGCAGCGTGACGCCGGCGTCGCGGGCGAGGCCGGCAAAGAACTCGTGCCCCAGCTCGCAGTCGAAGGTCCCCACCTTCTGGGCCTCGATGGGCACGTCCCAGAAGAGCTCTCCCCTGCCCGAGATGTCGACGGCCGCCATGACGAGCGACTCGTCCATGGGTATGGCGACGTCGGCGAAGCGCCTGATGCCGCTCTTGTCCCCCAGGGCCTCGCGGATCGCCTGGCCCAGCACGATGCCCGTGTCCTCGACGGTGTGGTGGTCGTCCACCCAGGTGTCGCCCTTGACGCGCACCGTGAGGTCGAAGAGGCCGTGCCGGCCGAAGGCCGAGAGCATGTGGTCGAAGAAGCCCACCCCCGTGCTCACGTCGACCGCGCCGGTGCCGTCGAGGTCGATGGTCACGAGCACGTCGGTCTCGGACGTGGTCCGCGAGATGGTGGCACACCTGGTCATGATTCCTCCTTCACGAGCGCTGAGAGCGCGCGGATGACCGCCTGGTTCTCGTCGTGCGTGCCCACGGAGATGCGCAGGCACCCCTCGAGGCCACGAGCATAGCTGAAGTCGCGCACCAGGATGGAGTGCTCGTCACGCAGGCGCGCCCGCACGACCGAGGCGCCCGGCACGCGGGCGAGCACGAAGTTGGCCTCGCTCGGCCACACCGTGACGCCGTCGATGGCGCCAAGCCTCTCGGCAAGCAGGCCGCGCTCGGTCACGATGTCCTCCACGACCGGCTCGAGCAGGGCACGGTTCCTGATCGCGGCAAGGGCTGCCGCCTGCGCCACCACGTCCACCGAGTAGATCTGGCGGATGGCGCCGAGCATGTCCACCACGGCCGGGTCGGCCACGAGGTAGCCCAGGCGCACCCCGGCCATGCCGAAGGCCTTCGAGAGCGTGCGCAGGACCATGAGGCGGGGGTTCTGGGCCACCAGCCCCGCCATGCTGGAGCCTGAAGGCGCAAACTCGACGTAGGCCTCGTCGACGAGCACCAGCGCGTCCGTCTCGTCGAGCAGGCGCGCGACGAGCGCGGGGTCCACGAGGTCGCCCGTGGGGTTGTTGGGCGAGGTCACGATGACCAGGGCGGCCTCCCTCGCCGCCGCGACGAGGGCGTCGACGTCGATCGAGAAGGTGCGGGGGTCGCGCCAGACGGCCACGCACTCCGTCTCGCACATCTTGGCGAAGTTCGCGTACTCCGCGAAGTCGGGCGGGCAGGTGACGAGGGCATGCCCCGGCCCGCCAAAGGCGAAGAGCAGGTTGAAGAGCAGCTCGTCTCCGCCATTGCCCACGCAGACGTGGCGCGGGCTCACCCCGTGGCGCTCGGCCAGGGCGCCTCTAAGCTCGCCCGACATGGGGTCGGGGTAGCGGTTGAGGGGCACCCGCGCCATGGCCGCGCGCACCGCGGCGAGGAACTCCTCGGGCAGCTCGTGGGTGTTCTCGTTGGCCGAGAGGTTGATGCGGCAGGGCGTGAAGGCCGGGTCGTAGGGCTCAAAGCCCGCGAGCGCCGGCCGCACGCGGTCGAGGACGTTCACGCTGGCCCTACCTCCCCTTGGGTGCGTCGAGGTCGCGCGGCCAGGCGTCGCGGTGCACCGACGCGATGTCGTCGAGCGACTCGCCCCGGGCGGCCCTCAGCCGCAGCCCCACCGAGAGCGCGTGGGACCACAGGCCCTCGGCCTGGGCGAGCGCCTGCACGGAGGGGCCGTCCTGGACCAGGCCGGCCTGGTTGTAGATGATGACGCTCGAGCGCTTCTGGAAGTCGTAGACGCCCAGCGGGTTGGAGAAGCGTGCGGTGCCGCCCGTGGGCAGGGTGTGGTTGGGCCCGGCCACGTAGTCGCCCAGGGGCTCGGAGCTCCACTCCCCCACGAAGATGGCGCCGGCGTTGCGGATGCCGCCGAGCAGGTCCTCGGCGTCGGCGCAGTGCAGCTCGAGGTGCTCGGGCGCGATGGCGTTCACGGCGCCGAGGGCGTCGTCGAGCCCCTCGCAGACCACAATGACACCGTTGTCGTCGAGCGAGGCGCGGGTTATCTCCTCGCGCGGGCTCTGCCCCACCAGCTCGTCGATGGCGGCCACGACGCGCGCCGGCAGCCCGGGGTCGCAGGTGACCAGGTAGCAGGCGGCCATGGGGTCGTGCTCGGCCTGGGCCATGAGGTCGGCGGCCACGATGGCGGGGTGCGCCGTCTCGTCGGCGAGCACGCACACCTCGGAGGGGCCGGCGATCATGTCGATGCCGACGTCGCCCGAGACGCGCGACTTGGCGGCCGCCACGTAGGCGTTGCCGGGGCCCACGATCTTCTCGACGGCGGGGATGGACTCGGTGCCATAGGCTGCCGCCGCGATCGCCTGGGCGCCGCCCACCGCATAGACCTCGTCCACGCCTGCCACCGAGGCGGCGGCGAGCGTGTAGGGCGAGATGGAGCCGTCCTTCTGGGGCGGCGTGAGCATGATGACGCGGCCGACCCCCGCCACCTTGGCCGGGATGGAGTCCATGAGGACGGTCGAGGGGTACTGGGCGCGGCCTCCGGGCACGTAGAGCGCGGCGGAGGCGACCGGGTTCACGCGCACGCCCAGGCGCACGCCGTTGGCCC
>SUUD01000064.1 GCA_015062715.1 Olsenella sp.
CTCGTCGGCGTCGGCGGCCCCAAAGCGGGCGAGCACGGCCACCACGCGGGAGGCGAGGCGGCTCCACATGCAGGCGACCATCCCCTCCTCGATCTCGCCCGCGAAGGCGACCTGGCCCGTGAGCGGCCTCACCTGGTGCAGACCCAGCCCGCCCAGCTCGTCTGCCAGCAGTCGCTCGAAGCCCTTGGGGCATGTCGCAAGAAACTCCATCGGGACACCCTTCGCCCGTGCCGTGGTCGTACGCGTTGCATTATGCCATGGGAGGGGCGGCCGGGCATGTCGGGGCGGCGCGATAGAATGGAGGGGGGAGACGCCATGCGGGAGGAGGATGCCATGGACAGGGTGCTTGCGCGCGGCGGGGATGTCGTGAGGGTGCTTGCGGGGCGCTTCCCCCAGCTCTATGTCGCACCGGCCGAGGGTGCGCAGGAGGCGCATCGGCTGGCGAGCGGCCGCGGCATCGCCCCGGCGGGCGCGACCCTGGACCACTTCGCCACGACTCCCCGGGACGAGCTGCGCCTGGTGGACACCCCGGCCGGTCCGGTCGAGGTGGTGTTCCTCGAGCGCCGCGCAGACTTCGAGACGTTCCTGCAGATAGTGGGGAACAAGTCCCGGCCCGTCCCCATCTTGCGCGCGGTGGGCGCCATCACCTACCGGGGTCTTCCCGACTGGGCCAAGGTCGCCGCGGCGCGCGCGGCATGGCTCGAGGCCGGGGGCACCGACTGGCAGGCGGAGTTCTCGCGGCTCGCACGGGAGCCCGGCGCCTTCCGCTCCGAGATCGTGGTCATCTCCGAGGGGCCGTACAGCAACGTGCCGGCGTCCGAGACGCCCTACGACGAGGCCGCCTGGACGGCCGTCTCCCGAGAGATCCGCCTGTACCACGAGTGCGCGCACGTCGTGTGCCGGCGCAGGCTGCCCCAGGACATCCTGCCGGTGTGGGACGAGGTCACCGCCGACGTCGTGGGCCTGCTCCGCGCGACGGGCGGCTACGACGCCTCCCTTGCCGCGCGCTTCCTGGGCGTCACGCCGGACGGCTATGCCGCCGGCAGGCTCGAGGAATACCTAAGCGAGGGACAGGCCGCCCACGTCGACGCGGTCTCCCGCGAGGTTCACGCCGCGCTCCTTCGCATTGAGGCGCTGTGCGGGGAGGCCGGGGCGGACGATCCCTTCGGCCTGCTGCTGCGGCTCAAGGCCGAGCCGTTCGTGGCGTACTAGGTGCGGCGGGGGCCTGTCGCGGGGTTTGTCCCGTCCGCGGCCCCGCATTAGGTTTACCATAGGAGCGTTGGGCAAACAGCGGCCGGGCCGGCCGCGAGGAAACAAGAGGGAGACCCCATGGACAATGCCATCTCCGAGCTCATCCAGGTCTGGAACGAGAAGGTCACGATTCCCGACCTGCGCGAGGAGCTCGACGCCCTGCTCGCCGAGGGGGACGAGGACAAGCTCTTCGACGCGTTCTACCGCAGCCTCGAGTTTGGCACCGCGGGCCTGCGCGGCACCCTTGGTGTGGGCACCAACCGCATGAACGAGTATGTGGTGGCGCAGGCCACCAAGGGCGTCGCCGACTACCTCAACGCCCATTACGAGAACCCCACCCTGGCCCTCGCGCGCGACTCGCGCCTCAAGGGCGAGCAGTTCCAGAAGGTGGCCGCGGGCGTGCTCGCCGCCGCCGGCGTCAAGGTCTACGTCTACCCGCGCATCGAGCCCGTCCCCACGCTGTCCTTCGCCGTGCGCTACCTGCACACCTCCGCGGGCATCGTGCTCACCGCCTCGCACAACCCGGCGCCCTACAACGGCTACAAGGTCTACAACGACAACGGCGGCCAGATTGCCAACGAGGCGGCCGACGAGATCAGCGCCAACATCGCCAAGGTCGACCCCTTCGACGTGCCCATCATGGACTTCGACGAGGCAATCGAGAAGGGCCTCGTGGTCTGGACCCCCGAGGAGGTCCTCGACTCCTTCATCGAGAACGTCAAGAAGGTCTCCGTCCCCGGCTTCAAGGCCGCCGACGGCTACAAGGTGGTCTATACCCCGCTCAACGGCACCGGCATGGAGTGCGTGACCCGCATCCTCAAGGAGATCGGCGTCGAGGATGTCTCGGTCGTGCCCGAGCAGGCCATGCCCGACGGCCACTTCCCCACGTGCACCTATCCCAACCCCGAGTTCCGCGAGGCCCTCGAGCTCGCCCTCAAGCTCGCCGAGGAGGTCAAGCCCAACCTGGTCGTGGCCACCGACCCCGATGCCGACCGCATGGGTGCCGCCATCCCGCATGACGGCGACTACGTGCTTATCAGCGGCAACGAGATGGGCGTCCTGCTCATGGACTGGCTGGCCCAGCAGGCCCAGAAGAACGGTGAGGACGTCGCCTCCAAGGTCGCCGTCACCACGATCGTCTCGTCCACCATGCCCGACGCGCTCGCCGAGGACTGGGGCTTCGAGGTCCGTCGCGTCCTCACCGGCTTCAAGTACATCGGCGACCAGATCGACCAGCTCAAGGACGCCGGCGAGGAGGACCGCTACCTCATGGGCTTCGAGGAGTCCTATGGCTACCTGGCGGGCACGCACGCCCGTGACAAGGACGCCATCGTCGCCACCATGCTCTGCGTCGAGATGGCCTCCGACTACGCCGCCCGCGGCATGGACCTCTACGAGGCCATGGAGGAGCTCTACAAGAAGTACGGCTACTACCTCAACGGCACCGTCAACGCCAGCTTCCCCGGTGCCTCCGGCGCCGAGAAGATGGCGGGCATCATGACGGGGCTGCGCGAGAGCCCGCTGTCGCAGATCGCCGGCCTGCCGGTAGTCGGCACCACCGACTTCAAGCCCGGCGTGGAGATGCCGCGCGTGGGCGGCCTGCAGAAGGAGGCGGCGCAGGTGCTGCCCGGCACCAACGTCATCGAGTACCGCCTCGAGGGTGGCAACAAGGTCATCTTCCGTCCGTCGGGCACCGAGCCCAAGGTCAAGGCCTACCTCTTCGCCAAGGGCGCCACGCGCGCCGAGGCCGAGGAGGTCCGCGCCAAGCTGCAGGCCGCCGCGGAGCAGATCCTGAGCTAGGCATCAGGCAGTTGGAACACTGTGGGGCGCCCTTGCGAGAGGGCGCCCTCTTTTATGCGAGATACTTCTTGGGATACTTGCAGGAACACCGAAAGGCATATTGGTGATACTGGCTAGATAGCTGATATTAATGCAATATAGTTTCCTAAAGCACCATATAACTACAGGTATATTCAGTAATATTCGCAACTATATGCAATATCGCTCGCCGAATGAAGCTGAAATACTCTTGAAATAATATCCATATGACCTATAGTCGGGGTCTGTCTGTTTGGAGCATGCCCATGCTCCATCCCACCCACGGTGAAAGGAGAAACCAATGTCATCAATGCGCAGGGCGGTGCTGACGCCGCTCCTGGGCGTCGCGCTCGTCGCGAGCCTGGGGCTTGTCGCACCGCCCGCCATCGCAGCGACGGGGGACGACGCCGTCGCGACGCAGGCCCAGGGGGATGGCCTGACCATCACCCGGACCGACGACGCCTACGAACAGGGCACGCCCGTCATGGTCTCGCTCGTCGAGGAGCGCAGCTACCAGGTCGACGTTCCCTTTGCCGACAAGACGGCCGACGAGCTCACCGAGCTCGTCGCATCGGGTGACGTGACCCTCTCGCTCGACCGCGAGCAGGGCGTCGTCGACGAGGCCGCCTACCCCCACCAGTGGCTCGGTGGTCCCCTCGACCAGTGGATGACGGTCCACACCACCGACGAGTGGTACGAGATCGACAACGAGTCCAAGCCCCTCTTCAAGGACATCGAGGCCACCGTCGTCGACGTCGACGGCGTTCCCACGGTGCGCTTCACCTTCTCCAACGAGCTCATGTACGGGCTCAACGGCATCGACGTCCGCGCCCGCGAGCTCACCCGCTCGTCGATGCTCGACTACACGGGCACCTACCAGCTCTCCTGCAAGGTGGGCGACGAGGTCGTGGCCTCCTGCCCCATGGACGTGCGTCCCTATGACGAGTTCAGGACCCAGGACGAGATTGACGCCGAGCTCCCCGAGCTCGTCGAGCGCGCCAAGGCCAACGGCCTCTACGCCGAGGTCCAGCAGTTCGGCACCTCGTCCAACGGCAGGCCCATGAACGTCGTGTTCGTCGCCAAGGACGCCCAGGACCTGGCCGACTACCAGGAGCTCAAGGCCCGCATGGAGGAGGATCCCGCCGCCGTCCAGGAGCAGGTCCGTTCCGGCGAGCTCACCTACAAGGTGCCGGTGGTCTACAGCAACGTCCACGCGGACGAGATCGTGGCGGTCGACGCCGTCATGGAGTTCCTCGAGGACCTCGCCGACAACCAGCCCATCTCCTACCGTCGCCTGACCAACCTCACCGACGCCGGCCGCGACGAGCTTGCCACCGAGATGGCGCTCGACCGCACGGTCTGGTCGGACCTCATCGCCGACAAGGTCACCGGCATGGGCTACCTGCGCGGCGATGGCGGCGAGGGCCATGGCATCTGCTATGACGAGCCCTACACCGCCTCCTCCGACCTCAGCGAGGAGGAGTTGTCGACGTACTACGACATGGCCGACGAGACCTTCGTCCCCTCCGAGATCCTCGACGACGTGTTCTTCATCCTCGTCCCCTCCGAGAACGTCGACGCCCGCGAGCTCAACGTCCGCACCAACGGCAACGGCTTCGACCTCAACAGGGACAACACCTACCAGACCCAGCCCGAGACCCAGGCCATGAGCGGGCTCATCACCGAGTGGGACCCCATCTCGCTGCACGAGGTCCACGGCTACTACCAGCAGTTCCAGGTCGAGCCCTGCTCGCCCACGCACGACCCCAACAACGAGTACGACCTGTTCATCGACACCGCGCTCGAGCAGGGCGAGTACTTCATGTCGTGCGCCTGTGCCAACAACGAGACCATCAACAGCGTCCAGATGCCCATGCGCGACTACCTCAAGGTCCAGCCTGACGGCACGCGCTTCTGGGAGTACCCCTTCGACGACATGTCGACCAGCTACACCCCGCAGTACGCGATGATGCACGGCACCAACGCCTACACCGTCGAGGCGCCGTATGGCTCCACCGACGCCGTCTACGCCCTCGAGTACGGCTTCATCGGCAACGCCCGCTTCGTGGTCGAGAACAAGGACCGCATGTTCCTCAACCAGCTCGAGCGCTATCGCCGCGGCGTCGAGAACATCGACGCCGACGAGATCCGTCCCTACTACGTGAACCAGGCCGACGAGCCCGGCGCCGAGGCCGACGTGTTCCGCCCGCGCGACAACGAGAACCACAACTTCTTCCCCGAGTACTACGTCATTCCCCTGGACCCCGCCCTGCAGCAGGACCGCGCCGCTGCCTGCGAGAGCGTGGACTTCCTGATCCACAACGGCGTCAAGGTGAGCGCCACCACCACCGACGTGACGGTGGGCGACGTCACCTACCCGGCCGGCACCATCGTGGTCGACATGCACCAGGCGAAGAGGAACATGGCCAACTGCGCCCTCTATCCCAACCTGGTCATCAGCGACTGGTCGCAGGGCTCGCTCTACTCCGAGCCGGTCACCAACTTCGCGGAGTTCCGCGGCTATGACATGGACACCGTCCGCACCGCCGGTGCCTTCCCCGCCGAGTCCCTCGAGGCCATCGACCAGGCCCCCGCGCAGCAGAGCGTCATCGAGGGCGAGGGCGCCTGGGCCATCATCCACAACGACTCCCTCGAGGCCATCCGCTCGGTCAACGAGCTGCTCGCCAATGGGTGCGCCGTCGGGCTCGTGACCGAGGGCGAGAGCGAGGGCGACTACGTCGTCTCCGCCGACGACCTCGCCGGCGTCTCGGACGACCACGTGCTCAGCGTCTCGCTGACCGACGAGCTGC
The DNA here is from genome assembly GCA_015062715.1 of Olsenella sp. GTDB lineage: Bacteria > Actinomycetota > Coriobacteriia > Coriobacteriales > Atopobiaceae > SIG37. The sequence continues at coordinate 5,880 of SUUD01000064.1, forward strand.
CCGCCGCGCAGACCATCGCCAATGACATCGCCATCTACGTCCCCTGCTATGACGACCCCTCCGTCGTCGACGGCGATGGCAACGACATCGGCATGGACGGCTACTTTGCGCGTCTCAACACCAACTACAACTGGGACCGCTTCGCCCTCGCCCAGCAGATGGGCTTCACCCTGGTCGACACCCCCGACCAGGCCAACGTCATCGCCGGCAGCCAGTCGCTGACCGACGACGTGGCCGCGAAGGTCAAGGGTGGCACGCCCTATGTGGGCTACACCTACGAGGCGCTGAGCTCGGTCACCGGCCTCATCGACGGCTTCGACTTCGCGCCCAACGGCGACGACGCGTGGACGAGCTACGACGCCTTCGGCACCGTGGAGTTCCCCGAGGACGACATCGTCACCGCGACCTACGCCAACGAGGGCGACTACCTCATGTACGGCTATGGCGGCAACTGGATCAGCGAGGTGCCCGACGGCGCCAAGGTGCTCATCCGCATGAGCGACGACGACCTCGTCGAGGGCTTCATGGGCACCGACCACATCGACCAGTACAAGGGGTCGGTCCAGGCCATTGAGTATGACCAGGACGGCATGAACGTCACCCTGTTCGCCAACACGCTGACCAACAAGGCCCACCAGCAGGACGACTACCGCTACCTCACCGCGTCCATCTATTCCAAGATGCTCGTGGGTGACTTCAACGGCGAGGCTCCCGCCGAGGCTCCCGCCGAGGCTGCCGCCGAGGCCCCCGCGGCCTCCGGCTCGGTGCCCGTGTGGGCGATCTGCCTGGGCGTCGCCGCCGTGGCAGGCGCCATCTGGTACTTCGTGAGGAACCGCAAGGCCAAGGACTAGTCCCGGCAGGCTCCCCCCCCATGCGAGCGGCCCCGGACGCACATGCGTCCGGGGCCGCTTCCTTATCGCGTCATAAGATGACTGGCGCAGGCTAGCCCTCGCCGGAGTACTCGCCCTCGCCTTCGGACTCGCCCTCGCCCTCCTGCTCGGCGAGTGCCTTGTCGCTCAGCTGGAGCACGTGGATGGAGCTGCTGTAGCCCGAGATGGTGGTGGCGGACCAGGGATGCGACGACACCTCGGTCGAGGTGGGGTCGTACACGTTGATGGTGCCGTCCTCGTTGACGCTGGCGGCGAGCACCCAGTGGGCGTACGGGGTGAGCGTGTTGGCCTTGATCTGGCAGATCGTGGGGTGGTTGTTGTAGAGCGACGCCGTGATCTCCTCGGCGCTGGGCTCGAAGGTGTCGACGCGCAGGCCCAGGGTCTCGGCCTCACGGGTGAAGAGCTCGGCGGTGGTGTACTCCTCGCCGGTGTTGGTGCCATCGGCCTCCGAGAGGGCGGCGATGTCGGCCGGGGTCTTGTCGGAGCGTCCGGTGAGGCCCATGTAGCCCATCGAGAGGACGGTGGGGCCGGAGCCGGTCACCGCGAGCGGGAGCCCCGCGTAGTCAACATAGCCCCAGCGGCTGTCCCAGTTGAAGAGCTTGGGTACGGTGCCCTTGGTGACGCTGTCCTCGTAGGGCTCGGAGGTCTTGTCGTGCGTGGGGAGCTGCGCCACGAAGTCGATGGTCTCGGGATTGTCGATGGCGAGCTGGATGACACGCTCGTCGTACTGGTCCGCGTTCTTGGCAATCTCGGCGAAGCGGTCGTTGCGGTCGAGGACGACCGAGAGCCGCGACGTCAGCTCCGAGGACGCGCCGGCGGCCACGCGGGCGTCGAGCTCGTTGACGGCCTCGACGGTCTGGGTCTCCTCCGCCTCCTTGTTCGAGCAGCTGCGCGTGCAGGTCGAAAGCAGCACGGCCAGCAGGATGAGCACGATGAGGGCGGCCGCGATGAGCATGAGGGAGCGTGGGTTGAGCTGTGCCGCGACGCCGCCGCGACGGTCCGAGAAGCTCATCCCGCGCGAGCCGAGCCGGTAGCCGGTGTCGGTCCTGCCGCGCAGGGGCCTGCCACCCGTGGTTGAGGAGGACGTGCGGCGTTGCTGCCGCGAGCCCGACGAGGAGCTGCGCCTCGTGGACCTGCCGTTCCGTGACCTGTCCTGTCTGCTTGAGTAATCCATCTCTTGTCTCCGTCTATGTCCGCCACGTCAGTGGGCCGACGCCTCTGGCCATTTCATGTTGCAATACTACACCACATGACCTGCGTCTGAGCGAGCGGGCTCTCCGCATGGGGCGGGGCAGGGCGCGATGGCGCTCGTCGCGGGCTGGCAGGCGCGTGTCGGGCGGGCCTGCATACGACGTCACCACTACTATTACATGTTCATGACAACTCGTGAGTGAAAAATTGACACCATCTGCCCATTTCTGTACTTTCATGCAACGGAAAGCGGGAATATGCTTCAATACATGCATATAATCTGAATGAATGTCAGTTGAGCGGAACGAGGGGTCTTCCATGAAGAGGCGCAACAACAGGCAGGATGCCATCCGAGAGATCGTCCGTGACAAGTCGATACGCACCCAGCGCGTCCTCGTGCAGGAGCTCGAGGCCGCCGGCTTCGCCTGCACCCAGGCGACCGTCTCCCGCGACATCGCCGACATGGGCCTGCGCAAGCTCCCCGAGGGCATCTACGTGCTTGCCGAGGACCTCCACCTGCAGCGCATGGTGTCCGAGCTCGTGAACGACGTGGCGCGTTCGGAGAACCTCGTCCTGGTCAAGGCCCAGCCCGGAACCGCTCCCGGCATCGCCGCGGCTATCGACGCCGCCGACCTCCCGTACGTCGTGGGCTCCATCGCCGGCAACGACACCATCCTGGTGGTCGCCTCCTCCGTCGAGACCAGCAAGGAGTTCGAGCGCCTCATCAACAAGCTACGCAACGCCCACTAGCCTCACCCCCTACGACGTTGAAGAGAGGGGCCCCGCAAGGGGCCCCTCTCGCTAGATGAATGCCTGGGGTTGGGGGAGGGGCTAGCCCTCGCCGCCACCTTCGCCGGTT